>JBGPJR010000089.1:0-7088 GCA_041485545.1 Terriglobia bacterium | reverse complement strand
GCTGCGCCGCCGCCGAACATTGTCGAGGGCGCCATGGTCAGCGCCGCCAGCTTCGCGCTGCATCCGGCGCCGCTGGCTCCCGGCTCCATCGCCGCGCTGTTCGGAAAGTATTTGAATGATGGGCCGCCGGGCGGACCCACCAGCTTCGGTTCGGACGGCAAGCTGGTGAACGCGTTGGGCGGCACGCAAGTGCTGGTGAACGGAATTCCGGCGGCGCTGTTTTTCTCGTTCTTCAATCTGGTCGCGCTGCAGATTCCGACCGAGCTTGCCGGGGCCAACTCCGCCACCGTGCAGGTGATCGTCGGCGGTCGCAGCAGCGCCACACGAACGATTTTTCTGGATACGGCTGCCCCGGGATTGTTCAGCGTGAATGCCAATGGACAGGGTGCGGGAGCCATTACGCATGCGGACGGCTCGCCGATAACCTCACAGAACCCCGCTCAGCCGGATGAAGTCATCGTGCTGTATCTTACCGGCCTGGGTGGAACGAACCCGCCGCTGGCCACAGGCGCACCCGCCGCGCTGAACACGGTGCCGCATCCGACCGTCACCATTGATGGGGTTGCAGCGACAGTGCAATTCTCCGGACGCACGCCCGGGCTGGTCGGTTTGGATCAAATCAATGTGCAGGTTCCTTCCACTATGCGCTCTGACAGCGGCCTGTCTGTGCGGGTCAGCATGGGTGCGAGACAAAGCAATACCGTGTCGCTGGCCGTCGGCGCAGCGGCTCCGCCCCCTCCGCCGCCCCCACCGCCGGATGATAACAATCCGCCGCCCGACCCCTACGGCTACTAGGTCATTTGCGTGGCAAGGTAAGATGGAAAGGTAAGATGGAAACGATGGGGAGAGAGATCATCCGCAGGCTCTTGCGGAGCCGGTGGTGGCAAGTGGCGCTGGCCGCCCTTGCCGTGCCGCTGCTGGTCTACGCGTTCTCCACCGGGCCGCCGTCCGAGCATACCGGAGGTTTCAACGAGCCCACCTGCAACGAATGTCATGTCGGTACGCCGCTGAACGGCGGAGCCGGCAGCGTAGTCATTACCGCTCCCTCGACGTACGCCAGCGGACAAACGTATCCGATCACCGTTCGCGTCAGTGATCCGAACACGACGCAGCGGCGCTGGGGATTTGAACTGAGTGCGCGCACGCAGAACGGCCAGCAAGCGGGGTCGCTCGTGCCCACCAACAACCAAACGCAACTACTGCCGACCTTCAATGGGATTCAGTACATTTCGCATACGTCGCTCGGCACGCGCGCGGGCACCACGCAGGGAGTGAACTTTACCTTCAATTGGCAAGCTCCCAATGTCACCGCGGGTCCGGTGGTGTTTCACGCTGCTGGGAACGCGGCCAACAACAGCGGCACGGAAGTAGGCGACCACATCTACACCACCTCCGCTACGGTGCAGCCGGAAGTCCTCGGACCTCCTCCGGACGTGCTTGAAGGAGGCATTGTGGAGGCGGCCACTTTCAAGCTGCACCCCAATCCCGTGGCGCCGGGCTCCATCGTAGCCATCTTCGGAACCAATCTGACGAACGGAAGCAGCGCCGATCACTCCGCCTTTGGCGCCGACGGGAAGTTGCTGACCGAGCTGGCCGGCGCGCAAGTGACGTTTAACGGATTTCGCGCGCCCTTGTATGCCGCCTTCGCCGGCGCGCTCAGCCAGCTCAACGTGCAGGTTCCCTTCGAGGTAGCGGGCGCGGCCTCGGCCTCCGTGCAAGTCACCGTAGCCGGACAGAGCAGTGTTCCGCGCACGGTGTTTCTGGATGCGGTCTCGCCGAACATCTTTATGGTTCTGGCGGCGGGGCCGACCCAAGGAGCCATTCTGAATGCCTCGGATGCCGCTCTGGCCGCTCCGGCGGGGAGCATTCCCGGCGCGCGGCCGGCGCGGCGCGGGCAGGACATTCTGGTGATCTTCTGCAACGGCCTGGGGGCGGTGACTCCTCCGCTGGCCACGGGCGCTCCCGCCAATTCGCATACCACGGTGCAGCCCGTTACGGTGCTCATCGACGGGGTGAATGTGACGCCGGACTTCGCCGGCCTGACGCCGACGCTGGTCGGCTTGTATCAGGTCAACGTCCGGCTTCCTGCCAGCACGCGGACGGGAAACGATATTTCCGTGGTGCTGCAGATCGGGGTCAAGCAGAGCAATCTGGCCACCATCGCTGTGTTGCCATAACGCGGTCTCAGCGTGAGGCCATTGGACTTTACAGTCAGTGGCTGCGCTTGCGCTCTGCTACCATGGATGCCCGGAGGGGGCTGCCGCATCACGAGGGTCCAGACCGACTGCATGATGGTGCGCCTACGGATCGGGCTGTTGTTTGGCTGCGCGGTGTTGGGAACTTCGGGCGGCTGTGCGTCCCCGGAGTCCGCCACGGAAGCCCAGGTTCGGCAACTCTTGCGAGCGACCAGCGGTGTAGTTCGATTGCCCGCTGGGGTCGTTGAGATTGGCGCTCCGCTGCGCGTGCCGCGTCTCGCCCATGACCTAAGGGTTGTCGGCGATCCGGCGGGGACGGAGTTGCGTGCAGCGGATTCGTTTCAGGGTTCTGCAATGGTTGTGATCGAGTCGGGAGAGCGTATCGAACTCGCTGACTTCCGCATTGATGGCAACCGGGCTGCGCTGGAGCGCCCCATCGGCTTGCCTCCGGAGAATACGCCCTTTGCCCGGTATTATCCGAGCAACGGAATCGTTGCGGAGGGCGTAGCGAATCTGGCGATTTCCGACGTGGAGCTGCGCAACGTCGCCAATTTTGCGATCGTGGTCGCGAGGTCCAGCCAGGTGCGCATTGAGCGCGTGCGCGTAACCGATTCCGGGTCGCGCTACCCGAACGGCCGCAATAATACGACGGGAGGAATCTTGCTGGAGGAAGGGACGCAGGATTTTCGCGTGGCGGACTGCCGTATTGAAAACGTCCGGGGCAACGGTGTGTGGACGCACTCCTGGTACGGATCGCCCCGCAACCTGCGGGGCCGCATCGCTGGCAACACCTTTGTGAACGTAGCCCGGGACGCCATCCAGGTGGGCCATGCCGTGGACGTAACCGTGGAAAACAACTCCGGGCGCCGGATCGGGTACCCGGTTCAAGAAGTAGACGTGGAGGGCGGCGGATTTCCCGTGGCTATCGACACGGCCGGCGACGTGGAGCGTTCCGCGTACACGCAGAACCGGTTCGAAGAGATCAACGGCAAGTGTATTGACCTGGACGGCTTCCATCAAGGAGAGGTGCGCGGCAACGTCTGCACCAACCGCGGCACCGCCGACGCCTATCCGTTCGGAAATTTTGGCATCGCCATGAACAACACCAACCCGGACATGCGCTCCGAATTCATCACCGTCCGGGACAACTCCATTGATGGCGCGTTGTACGGCGGCATCCTGGTGATTGGATCGCACCACGTCATCGAGCACAATCAGTTCCAGAACCTGAACCTGGCGCATTGCGCGGACAATAGGGCCCGCTGCGCGTATCGAAGCGATACGGAGCCCGATTTCCTACGCAGCGGCATTTACCTTGCGGCCGGCGCGGAGCGCCCTGACCCGGCCCGCGAGAACGTCATCGAGAATAATGAAGTCGCGGGCTACAACATGAGCAAGCATTGCATCGTAGCTGCGCCCGGGGTGCGGCGCGAGGCCAACGAAATTCGCTCCAACCGCTGTGGAGAGGCCACTACGCAGCGCTGACACATCGACGATCTTGCGGGGGGAGAACGCATGCCGTTATTGAAAGCACAGGATCCCTGGTCCAAGGATTGGATCCGGCAGCAGATCGCCGCGCTGAAGGAAAAGGGCTGGTATCACAGCATCGAGCTTCCCGACGGACAGGTCCTGGAAGGCATTCAGAGCATCTCGCATTTGAAGAAGCGCCTGGCGCGGTTCCCGGTGCCTGCCGACTTGACCGGCAAGCGCGTGCTGGACATTGGAGCGTGGGACGGCTGGTTCAGCTTTGAAATGGAGCGGCGCGGCGCCGAGGTCGTGGCCGTGGACTGCGTGGACATGGAACGGTTCCGCCTGGCGCGCCAGCTGCTCAACTCGCAGGTGGATTACCGGGTCCTGGATGTGGATGAGTTGTCTCCGGAAACCGTGGGACGGTTCGATATTGTGATGTTTATCGGCGTGCTCTATCACCTGCGGCATCCCCTGCAAGCACTGGAGCGGATTTGCCAGCTCACCAAAGAGATGGCTTTGGTGGAATCCTTCGTGATCGACGAGGGCCTCTCAAAGAGTGGCGAGCCGGTCCGGGCCGTCCTGGAGTTCTACGAAACCGACGAGTTGGGCGGGCAGGTGGATAACTGGTACGGGCCGAACACGGCGTGTCTGGTCGCTTTGTGCCGCGCGGCGGGGTTTGCACGCGTCGTGTTGGGAGAGGTCGCCGAGCAACGCGCGCACGTCACTTGCTATCGGAATTGGGAGCCTCCGCCGGCGCGGCCATCCTACGGCCCTCCGGTCCTGACCGGTGCGGTGAACAACCGTTCCCTGGCGCCGGAGTTTCACAAGCACAAGGACGAGTACCTGTGCTGCTTCTTCAAGTCTCAGGAACCCGGCCTCAGGGTCGAAGATGTGCGCCCGGAGCTCGATGGGTACGGCGCTCCGGTGATTAACATTTTTGACAAGGGCGACGGGGGCTGGCAAGCGAATTTTCGGTTTCCCGCAGGGCTCGCGCCAGGGACGCACGAGGTGCGGCTTCGCACCACGCACACCGGTTACAGCAACTCGCTCCCGGTGGAACTGCATCCCGGGCTGAGCAGCGACTGGCTATAGTCTTGTCTTTCCGGAATGCCTGGCAGGACGCGCCAAGCAAACCGGTGATTGCTAAAAACGAATCCAAAGGAGCTCTCCTGTGAGATGGCGTTGTACCTCTTCGGCAATTTCTTTCAGCTTGGCTGCGGCGTATCTGCTCTTTGTGGGAGTGACTGCCCATGCGATGCCGCAATTTCTGGAACGGTTCAACCAGGACCCCTTCTCGCGGCCGGAATATCGCAATCGGTGTTCCACGTGCCACATCAACCCGAACGGAGGCGGGCCGCGCAATCCCTTTGGCACGGCCTTCCAGAATAACAACAAGGTGATCACGCCGGAGCTGCGCGCAACCTGGCCCGATCGCTTCCTGTCCAGCCTCTCCACCGCCGCGCTCCCCACGGATGGCACTACCATCCAGGCCACTTTCCTGGCCAATGAGCAGGAAACGATCTTGCAGATCGGCGGCGAGTACTTCCGCCTGCGCGCCAAGGAGGCCAGGCTGGAGCCGATTGAGGCGGCGGAAGCAGCCCGTCTTACGACCGCCCCGGCCGCCCCACCGGCCGCTGTCGCCGCCCCGCCGCAGGAAGTGAAGCTCCCGTTGCGTGACCAGCCAACCTTCGACCATTACTTGGTCAACCTGCCCACGACACTGCCGTATGCGCGCAAAGGGTTGAGCTTGCGCTTCAACCACCGCTTCGCGCAGCCCGTACTGCGGGCGGGAGCGGATTGCCCGGAGTGCGGCGACATCACGGATCTCTTTGGTTTCGACAGTTCCTCTGTCTCTTCGTTTGGTGTGGAAGCCGGAATCACCTCGCGCTTTGCGGTCACCTTCTATCGCAGTCCGCTGAACCAGACCCGGACGTACGAGTTCGGTGGCATCGCGCAATTGCTCCAGCAGGGAGGCCGCGCGCCCATCTCTGCCGCGCTGCGAGTGAGCCTGGAAACGCAGCGGCTGACGGTGACGCGGGGAGCAAACAGCCGGTTCGAGCGCTTTCAGACCGTCAGCTTCGCTCTTCCCATATCGCGGGCGATTTCGAATGTCGCGGAAATTTTCGCGGAACCGCTGCTCAGCATCCGTGCCAATCCGCTGCCACCCGAGGCCGGGCCGTTCACCACCGAGGGCGAGCGCAGAAGAAATCTCGGCGCCATCGGTCTGGGAGCGAGCGTACGCTTCCGGCCCCGCACGGCGGTGGTGGCAGAATGGATTCCGCGCATCGGCGGTTTCCACGCCGTGGACTCGCGCAACGCGCTTTCCTTTGGAATTCAGCGGACGACAAACGGGCACGTCTTCGAACTGGTGCTCACCAACACGCTGGGCACTACGACCAGCCAGATGGGCAGCATCGGGAGTCGCGACTTTTCATTGGGCTTCAATCTGTACCGGCGCCTCCGCTAAAATGGCCATGGTCCGCCGGGAACGTTCCGCGCGTTCTCGACCTCGCCGATTCCTTCGACGTGAAGACGCCGGAGTGGCGGGAATGTTGCAATGCATTTCGCCGGGGGCTATTGTTAGATCGGGCGGCTGGGGCGCTTTGGCGGGAACCATGCCATTGCGTTTTGCTGCTGTAGAGCGAAAAGGGGAACGCTGCCATGGCTGACTTTACCAAGCGCATGATCCGCGCCGCCAAGCTGGATGGAACCCTGTACGAAGAGGTGGAGGCAGACCACGGGGCAACTTGGCAAGCCGCCGCTGTGGTGATCATCTCCAGCCTCGCCGCCGGCATCGGAGCACTTCCTGGCGGAGCATTCTCCGGCCTGATTTTCATTACGCTGGCGTCTCTGTTGGGGTGGGTGGTGTGGGCGCTGATGACCTACTGGATCGGCACCCGGCTGCTGCCTGAGCCGCAGACGCAAGCCGACCTGGGCCAGATGCTGCGCACCATCGGATTTTCCAGCTCACCGGGGGTCATCCGAATTCTCGGCTTGGTGCCGGGGCTGGGGCTGCCGACGGCCCTGGTGGGGGGAATCTGGATGCTGATCGCAATGGTGATTGCGGTCCGGCAGGCCCTGGACTACAGTAGCACCGGCCGTGCCGTCGGAGTCTGCGTAATCGGGTGGATCATTCAACTGGTCATCCTGTTCGCCATCGGGCCGGGTCCGTTTACAGGACAGGCACACTAGCTAGCTCCCTTCCTTCCGGCTCTCCTCGTACTGAATTTGTCACGACCTACGGCGGCTTGCGGGTAGTAGCTCGCTGTGTTACTGTAAGACTCAGCGAGAGGTGAAAAACCCCTTGAGTTCTGTAGGAGTTACAGTCCCCGGCAACGTCGCGGCGCGAGACGCGGATCTCCTCTCGCAGATTGACCGGGCTCGGCTTCCCCGCCACATTGCGATCATTATGGATGGAAACGG
>JBGPJR010000088.1:0-7106 GCA_041485545.1 Terriglobia bacterium | reverse complement strand
GTCGTCGGCAATCAGAATCTTCACACGACATGCTCCTTTTGGAAAGCAGCCAGAGCAGTCTGTAAGGTTTGTAGTTGTGCCTCGACCGTGACAAAGAGTTCCGCCGCGCCGCTGAGATCACCCTGAGCGCCCATCGTTTCCAGTTGCTGCAAGTTATGAAAGGCGGCCGGAAAAGCGAAATTGCTCACCGAACCTCTCAGAGCATGCGCGGTGTGCTCCACGACCTGCCGGTGCCCCCGCTCCAGCGCCTCCCGAAGGAGAGCGCACTGCCGGGGACACTCCTGCAGGAACAGATGCACGATTTCATGAATCAAGTCCATGTCGCCCTCGAACACCTCCGCCATTTCCTTGAAATTGGGGCCCTGGGTGTTCGCAGCGACGGCTGCCGTTGTTTCGGCGCCTGCTGCCGGTACGCCCGTCAACCCTGCAATCAAGTCCAGCAGGGCCTTAGCCTGTATGGGCTTCGAGATATAGTCATCCATTCCGGCAGCCAGGCAGCGCTCTCGGTCGCCTTTCATCACGTGCGCCGTCATGGCCACAATGGGAATTCGCGATTTCGTCTCTTTCTCCCGCTCTCGTATGGCAGCGGTAGCCGCGACGCCGTCCATTTCCGGCATCTGGACATCCATCAGGATGAGATCAAAACCGTCCGGGGCCTTCTCCAAGGCTAACAGTGCCTCCCGTCCATTGCCCGCCACGACCACCCGATGACCGTACTTGGTGAGCAGGCGCAGCGCGACCGTCTGGTTCACGGGATTGTCCTCCACAAGAAGGATGCGGACTCCGCGACGGCGCTCATTGACGGAGCGATGGGAAGAAACCCGAAGCTGGCTTGGGTCGCTGGCGCGTCCACTCAGAGCGCTCAGCATGGCCTCCAACAGCTCCGTCCGGCGGATGGGTTTGATGAGATAGGCAGCGACTCCCAGTTCCTTGCAGCGGGCGATGTCCGCCGGGCGCGTCGCCGACGTCAGCATCATCACCGTGGCTCCGCTTAAGGTAGGGTCCTGCTTGATCCGTTGGGCCACCTCAAACCCGTCCATGCCGGGCATATGAACATCGAGCAAGACTAAGGCGTAAGGGTTACCCGTCGCCCGCGCCTGACACAAGGTATCCAATGCCAGCAGCCCGCTGTCCACGGAGGCGGGCCGCATAGCCCACCTTGTTAAGATTTCTTCCAAGATGCGGCGGTTCGTCGCATTATCGTCCACGACCAGGACGGGCAGATCGATCAAATTGACGGACTCTCGCTCCTTCGCTGCGCTTTCTTCCGAGGTCCCGGCCTGCCGCCCGAATTGCGCTGTGAAGTGGAAGGCACTCCCGGTTCCCACCTCGCTTTCGGCCCACAGGCGGCCTCCCATCAAATCCGTCAGACGAGAAGCAATGGCCAGGCCCAGTCCGGTGCCTCCATATTGCCGCGTGGTGGATGTGTCGGCTTGAGCGAAGGCCTCAAAAATGAACTCCCGCTTTTCGGCCGGGATTCCAATTCCCGTATCGCGGACGCAAAAATGCAACGTGCTTCCCTGCTTCGTCTCCGACTCGGATACCACTTCTACGACCACCTCCCCTTTAGAAGTAAACTTGATTCCGTTCCCCACGAGGTTGATCAGAATCTGCCGCAACCGATCCGGATCGCCTACCACCTCGCCGGGTACCTCTGGGGCGATGCGGCACACCAGTTCCAGGTCTTTCTCGTGGGCGCGAACGGCCAGCATCTTCATGGTTTCTTCGACGGTCTCGCGGAGAGAGAAAGGAATGCGGTCCACTGCGAGTTTGCCCGCCTCGATCTTGGAAAAGTCCAGGACATCGTTGATCACGGTCAGCAGGGAGTCCGCGGCGTTCTTGACGGTAGCCAGGTATTCCCTCTGTTCGCGTGTGAGTTCGGTATCCAAGGCCAAGTCCGTCATGCCGATAATCGCATTCATGGGAGTGCGGATTTCGTGGCTCATATTGGCCAGGAACTCACCCTTGGCCCGGTTGGCCGCTTCCGCCGCGTCCTTGGTGATGGAAAGCTGGCGGTTCGTGTTCAATAATTCCGCCGTGCGCGCGGCCACCTGTTCTTCCAGGTGGACCTGATGCTGTTGTAGCTTTTTATCCCGGTCTTGAATGCGGTCCAACATCTCATTGAAACCGTCCATCAAGAGACCGATTTCGTCCCGACTACGCTTTTGAACCCGAATGGAGTAGTTGTTTTCCGTGGTGATTGTATGGGCGGCTCCTGCTAGTTCGAGAATGGGCGCAGAGATCAGCCGCTGGAGCCTTGCGGAAAGCAAAAACGCGACCGTCAGAGCGACCACGAGCACCCCGCTGACGATGCCGGTATATCGTTGCAGGCGGGAGCGCAGAGCTACCAGATCCGACACCAGGTAGACGCCGCCCACCGATTCTCCGTCGAACTCGATCTGCTGGAATAATGCGAGATGATCCTCGGTAAACTGGCTTTGATTCGTTCGGGGAGGCGGTGGCACGAGTTCCTTCGAGACATCGGAGCGATAGTATTCTGCAAGCGCTTGGCCCTCTGGAGTGTATATGCCCGCGTAGACGATGCTGGACTGCGCTTGCAAGCTCTCCAGCATGTCCTGAGCCGACCTGGCGTCTTGGAAGATCAGGGCGGCGGTGCTGTTTCTGCCGATGACGTCCGCCAAGCCCGCCAGATCGCTTTCCATCGTGCGACGGGAATCGCTGCGGTCATAAACCATGAAGGCAATTGCCGTCAGGGCCAGCGCGGTTCCGCTGATGGCCATCATGATCCATAACAGCTTTCTTCGAATGGGCAGGTCGCGAAGTGCCCATCGGGTCTCATTCGTAGTCATGGGTTACTCCCAGACACTCGTGGCCAGCTGCCAGAGTCGAGCGCTCCAAGCAAGTTGGTCCATCGCCATGCTCACTTGTACGGCTTATCGGCGAATTGGTCCGGCTCAAGACCCTCCAGGCGCCATGCGACCCGGTTCTACGCAGGCGCGGAGGATCTTCCTTCCAGCTAATCCAACGTGCGAGGAATCGGGCTCCGGATCCTGCCCATGGGCATACCGCATGGCTACGCAGGGACCAGACTCCACCAGCCCTCTTTGTTATTCCGCCTGCGAAACGATTACAATCGGAAACGGCAGGAGCTGGCTGCCCCAGGGGAGTCGGAGTGAACATCCTGATCGCCGACGATGAACAGGCCCACCTTTTTCTGCTGGAGATGTTTCTTCGCAAGTGGGGTTACGAGGTCTACCCCACAAACAATGGCGCCGAGGCCCTGGCCTGGCTGGAGTGCCAGGAGTTGCCGTGCCTGGCCATCCTGGACTGGCAGATGCCGGGGATGGACGGTGTGGAGGTCGCGCGCCAGATCAAGCGAGGGCCGCGCGCGTCGCAGATCTACGTCGTGATGCTAACGGCGAAGGCTCAGAGGGCCGACCGGCTGCAAGCCCTGGAGGCTGGGATCGACGTCTTTCTGATCAAGCCCTACGATCCCGATGAGTTGCAGCAAGCGCTCTTGGAAGGAGAGCGCCGGGTGTCGCCGACCGACTCGCCGCTATCCTGAGTGGGCCCGGTCTCGCGCAGGCTGCGCCGGCTCTTGGTCCCCATCCGCTTCCGACCGCTGCCAGTTTATCCGGCCCTTTGATCGTCGCAGGCCAGCCGCACCGCGCACGCACACCGCTACCCGCTGCAGACGATTGTTCCCGGCTATTCTTTGTTGTATCGCGCGAGCAGGTCGCGAAACAGGCGCCTTCAGCGTCCCACGCTGAGGCGATAGGCCAAGAACTCCGGCAGTTCCGCCTCCTGCATTTTCCGGATGGTGCTCTCGACGTCGTACGGAACGCGGCGATATTCCACGTAGCCCTTGGTATCGAAGATGGCGAAGGCGGCGCGGGGGTCGCGGTCGCGCGGCTGGCCCACCGACCCTGCATTGAGGTAGTAGCTCTCGCCGGGCTGCACCTCCAGCAAGCGGTATGCGCTCTCGCGCGAGACCCCCATGGGCAGCATCAGGGTGTTGCCGCGGGTGGTGCGCAGGAATCCGCCCTGCAAGTGCGTGTGCCCGAAGAAGGAGACCGGATGGCGCAGCAACGGGAAGCACTCGGAGGCCTCCTGCGACGCCGTAACATATTCGTCCTCGTCGCGGGGGCTGCCGTGCAGGATGCCGAACAGGCCCGCAATGTCCATGGGTCCCTGCGGGAGCTTCTGCAGATACTCGATGTTTTCGGCCTTGGTATGGTTCAGCGTCCAATAGGCGGCCAGGCGGGCAACCTCGTTGAATTCGTCCGAACTGTCCAGACCCGAACAGACGCGGTCGTGATTGCCCCGCACGACGCGGGGAACGTTTTCGCGCACCCAGTCGGTCACTAAATCCGGGTCCGGCCCGTAGCCCACCAGATCGCCGCAGCACACCATCTCCTCGTAGTCCCCCTTGGCGGAGACTAGTACGGCCCGCAGCGCTTCGTAGTTGGCATGAATGTCACTGAGGATCAGATATCGCATGAAAAATAAAAGATGCCCGAGGAACCAGTATAGCCTGAACCGCCCGTTGTCCTAAAGCCGCTCCCACCCAGTACCGCGTTTTCAGGATTGGTACTCCCGGTAGGCTTGGCTCTTGGAGATGTGCCGCTCCCGCGCCACCACTTTGAGCGCTTCCATGCGGCTCAGCCCCTGCTGCTCCATCAACTCCATCACACGCTCGCGCACAGTCTGCGAGGAGATCTCTGACGCGGGCGTTGCCTCCGCCGCTCCAATCAGCACCGTCATTTCGCCCTGGATCTTGGGTCGCTTGCGGAGAGTTTCCAGCACCTCCGAGCAGGAGCCGCGCAGAAACTCCTCGTGCAGCTTGGTGATCTCCCGCGCCACCACCACGGGGCGGTCGCCCAGTCGCTGGCTTATCTCCCGCAAGGTCTCAACGATCCGGTGCGGCGCTTCAAACAGGATGGTGGTGCCCGGGAAACTCTCCGCTTGCTCGAGCGCCTTGCGCCGCCGCACCCCCTTAAGCGGCAAGAAGCCGCCAAACTGAAAGCTATGGGTGGGTAGTCCCGAAGCAACCAGCGCGGCCAGAATGGCCGAAGGTCCGGGCACCGGAACCACCGCAATGTCACCGCGGATGCACAACTGCACGAGTCGATACCCCGGATCGGAGACCCCCGGCATACCGGCGTCGGAGACCAGCGCGATGCGCGCCCCCTGGTCCAGTTTTCGCACCAACTCCGGGGCCTTCACCCTCTCGTTATGCTCCTGGTAGGCCGTCGTCGGCGTGCGGATCTGGAAGTGGTTGAGCAGCTTCTGCGTCTGCCGCGTATCCTCGCAAGCAATCAGGTCCACTTCGCGCAACACCTGCAGCGCGCGCAGCGTGATGTCCTCCAGATTTCCGATGGGGGTTCCGACCAGGTAGAGGCTCCGGGAACGGGTGTGCGAGGCGGTCTGCGTCTCTGCGGTCGATCGGTCTTGGGTCGCCATTCCGGGAGGGACCATCGCAAGCGAAAAGCATACCATAGCCGCGGCCCGGGGGACCGCCCGGGGCGTGCGCGCCGCGCTCCAAGTTGACACTCGGAAAGAGGACTTGCTACGATGCCGCGAGGGATCGTTCCTGCGGGAAGCCCGCCCGGTTCTTCCGTCCAGCACAGAAGGAGAGCACTCCGTTGGCCAGACTGACAAGGCACCAGCTCAAGCAAGACGAGTTCAGCATGCGCATGGCCACTGCCATGGAATTTTTCCTGACGCGTCGCAAGAAGATCGCCACGGCCGGCCTCGCGGTGGTCGTGGCCGCCGCATTGGCTGCTGCAGCCACCCTGTATGTCCGCAGCCAGCAGGCACGGGCTGCTGAGGCCTTCTCTGCGGCGTTGAATACCTACCACGCCCCGGTGATGGGTGGTCCTCCACCTCCCGGATTGGCCAGCTTCAAGACCAGCGCGGAGAAATATCAGAAGGCTTATGACGAATTTTCTGCGGCGGCCAGCGGCTATTCCCACTACCGCGCCGGGCAGATGGCGCGCTACTACGCGGCCTTGTGCCAGCGCGAGCTGGGTAAGCTGCCGGAGGCAGAAAAGGAGCTGCAAGCGCTGGCGCAGGCCTCCGACGCGGAGCTAGCCTCCCTGGCCAACATGGCCTTGGCCAGCGTGTACCAGCAATCCGGCCGCAACGACGACGCAGAGAAAACTTACCGCCAGCTCCAGGACCACCCGACCGCCGCCGTTCCCAAAGCCGAGGCACAGCTCGCGCTGGCCAATCTGCTGGCTAAGACGAAGCCCGCGGAGGCCGCCACGCTGTACCAGCAGATTCAGAAGGACAATGCAGGAACCGAGGCCGCCGACTACGCCAGCCAAAAGCTGCAGGACCTGCCCCATTAGCTCCTCTGCTTCCACGGCCGGACCCATGCGCCCTGCTTGCAGCCAGCCCATCTCTCTGCCATGCGAGAATTTGCTCTAAGGCCGGAACAGGGGCGCGGCCGCCAGTATCCCGAGCCGCCGCATCCCCATCGCAACGACTACCAGCGCGACCGCGACCGCGTCATTCATTCACGCGCCTTCCGGCGGTTGGAAAACAAGATGCAGGTCTTTACCACGCGCTTTTTGGATCATTTTCGCAACCGGCTGACGCACACCATCGAGGTCTCCCAAATCGCCCGCACCGTGGCCCGCTTCATGGGCCTCAACGAAGACCTCGTGGAAGCGCTCGCGCTGGTGCACGACGTAGGCCATCCGCCCTTCGGGCACGCCGGGGAGAAATGCCTGGACCAGATCATGCAGCAGCACGGCGACCGTTTTGATCACAACCTGCACGCGCTGCGCATTGTCGAATCCTTCGAGCAGCGCTACGCCGACTTCCCTGGCCTGAACCTCACCTTCGAGGTCCGCGAAGGGATCATCAAGCACTCGCACGACTACACCGCCCAGGAACATCCGGAGCTGGCCGACTACTGGCTGGAGCGCCGCCCGCCGCTCGAAGCGCAGCTTATTGATCTGGCCGACGAGATTGCTTACGACACCGCCGATCTGGATGACGGGCTGGAGGCCAAGCTCCTCACGCTCGATTCCATGCGCCAGGAGCTGCCCCTGTTTGAGGAGTTTCACGACCCTGTGCAGCGCCGCTATCCCGCGACGCTGCCCAAGCTTCAGTTCAATGAGGCGCTCAAAGCGATG
>JBGPJR010000087.1:0-7116 GCA_041485545.1 Terriglobia bacterium | reverse complement strand
GGGTTGGCGAGAAGCTGACGGCGGTGGTAGATGCCGAGCGGCGGGAGGCGACCAAGCGCAACCACACGGCGACGCACCTGCTTCATGCCGCGCTGCGCCAGGTGCTGGGCACGCACGTAAAGCAGGCTGGCTCGGTGGTGGAGCCGGGACGGCTGCGCTTTGACTTCTCTCACTTCGCCTCGGTCAGCGAAAACGAGCTGGAAGAGATCGAGAAGCTGGCGAACGACGAGGTCATCAAGAACATTGAGGTTAAGACCGAGATCATGGACCTCGATCAGGCGCTGGAGACAGGCGCCATGGCCTTCTTCGGCGAAAAGTATCCCGACCGGGTGCGCGTGGTGGCGGTTCCCGGCTTCAGCAAGGAACTCTGCGGGGGCACCCATGTGAGCCGCACGGGCGACATCGGCATGGTCAAAATCACCTCCGAGGGAAGCATCGCGGCGGGGGTGCGCCGCGTGGAGGCGATTACCGGGGAAGGGGCGCTGGAGCAGTTTCAAGGGGTTACCACTCTGGTACGTGACATGGCCGCCACTCTGAACACTTCGCCCGCCGATCTGCCTCACGCGGTGGAGAAGTTGGTGGAGTCGCAAAAAAATCTGGAGAAGCAGGTCGAGTCGTTGCGGCTGAAGCTGGCCCAGGCGCAGCTTGCCGACATCGAGTCGCGGGTGCGCACGGTGAAGGACGTCAAGGTGCTCGCGGTGCGGCTGGATGCGCTGGAACGCCCGCAAATGCGTACTCTGGCGGACTCTTTGCGCCAGCGGCTGCACTCCGGAGTGGTGGTGTTGGGCAGCGTCACGGACGACAAAGTGGCGCTGATCGCCGCGCTGACCTCCGACCTGACCAAGCGTCTCCATGCCGGCAAGATCGCTCAGGCCGTGGCGCAGAAATTGGGGGGTACAGGAGGCGGCCGGCCGGACATCGCCGAGGCCGGCGGGAAGGACCCGGAACGGCTGGATGCGGTCCTAAATGAGGTGTATGACGTTGTTGCCGCGATGCTATAATAGCCGCGTTTTGTGCTGGAAGGCTGCCCCAGGGGCGGCCCGGGTAGGGGGAGGTTTCTCCTCGATCTTCTCCCCGGTCGGCCGAGCGCGGTATGAGCAAATGGCTAACAGTCCGGTTGTTCCTGCCAGGGGCGTCGGTGGCCCTGCTTTGCTCGCTCCCCGTCTCCCTTAAGGCTGCGAGCAACATTTCCGCTTCTGTAGATTCCACCGGCAAGGTGGTATTTGTAAATGAGGACGCCCCCGGCGCTGTCGGCGCGGCTGCCGTTACCTCTGCCAACTCCGCGGGACGCCGAGTCGTAGCCTCGGCTACCGCCGACGCCTCCCATAGTCCGTCCGATGACTTGGTTCCCGCCTTCTTCCCTGCATCCGGCCTCGATGGGACCGTAGTGGGCCGCGACAAGTTAGACAGTTTGATCGAAGAAACCGCCCAGCAGTACGGAGTAGATCCGGATCTGATCCGGGCGATCGTCCAGGTGGAATCCAACTACAACCCCTACGCCGTGTCTCGGGAGGGGGCCCGGGGGCTGATGCAACTCATTCCCGCTACGGCCTACCGTTTTGGTGTCCGGAACCCCTTCGATCCGCGCTCGAACCTGGATGGCGGCGTGCGGTATCTGAAGTATTTACTGGGAGTTTACGAAGGCAATCTGCCGTTGTCCCTGGCCGCGTACAACGCCGGAGAGGCAGCGGTGAGCAGCCGGGGCGGCGTGCCACCCTACCGTGAAACGCAGAACTACGTCCGCAGAATCTTGGAGTTATACCCACCGCGCTCGGTAATCTTGAGGCCGCCGCCGGATCCGAAGGTCGTCAAGTTCGTGGACGGTAGCGGAGTGGTTCATTTCAGCAACACGGATCTTCCGTGAGGCACCGCATGGCGAGCCACGTTGGTCTGGCTATGAATCTGCGTTGCAAGAAGATGGTTAGGCGGAGGCCCTGCCCGGGCGGGTGGCACCTCTGCGGCTGGGTTTTGACGCTGTTCCTGCTGGCCATGCCTGCTGCCGCCCGCAGCACGGCGGCCAAACTGGATCAGGCGCGCGAGTATTATGATGGGGCCAAGGAAGCCCACGCCGCTCTGCAAGAGATTCCGCTGGACCGTCGAACGGAAAAAGACTACCAGCGCGTCGTCGAGGCCTTCCGGCACGTTTACCGGACTGCGCCAACCTACGGGAATAACACCATTTGCCTGATGGCGATCGCGGAACTGTCCGAGGAGGCCGCACGGCTGTTCCGGGAACCGAAGTATTTCGAGACCGCACTGGACTCCTACGAGTTTCTCCTGCGGGAATACCCCAACAGCCAGTTCCGCTTTGATGCCCTGCTGTCCATCGCACGGATTCACCGCGAGGATTTGCGGCAGCCCGAGGAAGCGCTGAGCCAGTACCAACGGTATCTCAAGACCTATCCGCGCTCGGCTCAGACCAAGCGGGTGGAAGTGGCGATTGCGCAGATTCAGGATGAGATCGGCAGCCAGCCCGCCGCAGCGCCCGCTCCACCGAAGAATGAAACTGCGGCCGCACCAGCCGTGGCGCCGCCTGCGAGCCAGCCCGCCGGTGCGACAAAAGACCGCGCCGCAGCCGCGCTGGTTTCCGACGTCCGCTATTGGACTACTCCCACCAGCAGCCGCGTGGTTGTGGACGTAGAGAGGAAAGTCGAGTACAGCGTGGGACGACTCGATTCGCCGGCGCGCCTGTTCCTGGACCTGCAAAATACGCGGGTTACGCCCCCGGCAGGCAAAACGCTCCCGGTGGGCGACCCGATGGTGCAGCAGATTCGTCTGGCGCAATACAAGACGGGTGTGGCCCGCATCGTGCTTGATTTGACCAGCCCGGCCAACTACGAAATCAGCGAGCTGACGAATCCCTACCGGCTGGTGATTGACGTCCATGGCGGCGGTCAGGCAGTCGCGGCCGGAAATTCCACGCCGCGCGCGGAGCAGGGGACGGAAACGAAACAAAGCGCCACGCCGTCAGCGGCCGCTCCGGGGCCCGCGAATGTCCCGGCGAAACCGGCTGGGGGTACGGAATCGGCCGCCGTTCAGCCCGGCAGCCATCCTCTCCCGGCGTCCCAGAGTCCAGCCGCAGCGTCCGTAGCATCGGCCGAAGGCAAGAACCCGCCGAAGCCCGTTGAGACTGCCAAAGCTCTGCCAAAGAGCGAGCCGATCAAAGTTGCCAGGCCGATCCCCGGCGGCGCTCATTCACTCACCCGGGCGCTAGGGCTCAAGATCGGACGAATCTTGTTGGACCCAGGGCACGGCGGTCATGACACCGGAACGATCGGTCCAGCCGGCTTGATGGAAAAGGAGCTCACGCTGGATTTGGCGGAGCGGCTGGGCAAGCTGATCGAGGAAGGGCTCGGCAGCGAGGTGGTCTATACTCGCGAGGATGACTCGTTCGTTTCGCTGGAGGACCGCGCGGTGCTGGCCAACAACTCCGGGGCGGACCTGTTCCTTTCCATTCACGCCAACTCCAGCAAGGCCACGCGCGTCACGGGCGTGGAGACCTACTACCTCAGCCTGACCAACGATGCGGATGCTCTGGCCGTGGCAGCGCGCGAAAATGCCGTCTCCCAAGAGACCGTATCCGACCTCCAGGGGCTGGTGCGCAAGATCGCCTTGAACGAGAAGGTGGATGAGTCCAAAGAGTTTGCCACGCGCGTGCAGAGCGCTCTCAGCAAGGGTCTGGCCCCGAAAAAGACCGTGCAGTTCAACCGCGGCGTGAAGAAAGCGCCCTTTGTCGTGCTCATCGGAGCAGACATGCCCTCCATCCTCACCGAGGTCACTTTTCTCAGCAATCCGGACGAAGAGAAACGCTTGAAAGCTCCCGAGTACCGCCAGAAAATTGCTGAGGCTCTCTATAAGGGCATCGCCGGTTACGTGGACACGATGAGCGGCGTGAAGGTGGCCAGCGCCCCCGCCGCTGCCGCGCCTACCCAAACTGCCTCCCTGGATTCGACTCGATAGCACGAAACTCCGCTCCCCAGCCGGTGATATGATGGCCACATGGACAGCGTCTCCACGAGCGCGCAGGCCAGGAGTTTCCGCGAGAGCTTGCTAGAGCGCATCGACCGACCCGGTTGGAAGAAGTTTGCCGTCGCGATGGTGGCGCTGGGCCTGGCGTTTGTGCTGGCGGTGTATTCCAGCGTTTTCGCGCAGCGCGGCTACGTATTGGTCACCGGCTTGTTCGCCTCGGCGGCCTTGCTGCTCTCCGGATGGGTAGCCATCACGGTCGTGCCGTACCTGGCGCGCCGCACGCGGCTGGAATGGCTGCGCGTCAGCATAGACTACCGGCTGACGAAAGAGGGGTCTTTATTCATCGGATTGATCTTGGTGCTGTCCATTGCCGGGCTCAACACCGGAAACAACCTCCTCTATCTCATCCTGTCGAGCATGCTGGCGGCCATCCTCATGTCGGGAATCCTATCGCTGGCGGTACTGAGCGGAGTGGAGCTAGAGGTATTGCTGCCCGACCACGTCTTTGCACGCCGGCCCGTCCCGGCCCGCATCCACTTGCAGAACGACAAGAGGCGGATCCCGTCGTTTTCGGTCACCGTGAGCAGCGCAAGCAAGGCCGTAGAGCGGATCGCGCCGCAGCCGAAGCGCTGGTGGCGCAAGTCCGTGCGAGTCGCCAAGGAAGCGCCGCTGGACCTCCGTATCTTGCGGCAAGCGCTCTATTTTCCCTTCCTGCCGGGAGGCAAGGCGGTGGCGCGAACCGTGGAGCTGGAGTTTCCCCGGCGCGGCCTCTACCGCGAGGATGCGTTCTTTCTGAGCACCCGCTTTCCCTTCGGCTTCCTGGAGAAGGCGCTGCGGCTGCCCGTCTCGCGCGACCTGTGGGTGTACCCGGCGGTCGAGCCCACCGAAGAATTCTACGAGATCCTCCCCATGCTCAGCGGGGAGTTGGAAGCATTTCAGAAGGGCCGCGGGCACGACCTGTACAGCATCCGCGACATGCTTCCCACCGACAGCGCACGGCACGTGGACTGGAAAGCCTCGGCGCGCACGCGCACCCCCAAAGTGCGGGAGTTCGCGCGGGAGGACGAGCGCCGACTCCAACTCATCCTGGACCCGCGCATCGGTCCGCCGCAACCAAGCATGCTCTCGCTGTTTGAAGCGGCGGTGGAATTCTGCGCTTGTCTGGCGTGGCATTTCTACGAAGTGGACGCCCAGCTGGAGTTCCGCTGCGGTGAGTTCCACACGCCCGCCGCGCGGGCCGGCGAGACGATCTACGACATTTTGCAACACCTTGCCGCCGTGCAGCCCTCCGCGGAGCTGCCCGTGGCGCCTCCCGAGGGGCCACAGGAGAATGTGTTCCGCATCGTCTGCACGGCTTTGCCGCGCGGATCGGTGCCTACCATGCTGTGGAGCCGGTCTTACTTCATCTCTTTTGACACGCTGAAGCAGCCTGAGGCCATCAGGCGTCAGACCGACGAAAAAAATCTTGCCATGAGGTAGGGAAATCGCTAGACTAGCAAATTCGCGCCGTTCAGTGGCATATGGAAGAACTCTTTGTCGAAGTGAACACGCTCTCCCCCCAGCGGGAGGCGGCCTTTTTCTACGGGCTGTTCCTGCGCGGGCATTCGCTCGAAAGCCTGCGCCAGGACATTGACATCGCCCCGGAAGTCCTCTCCAAATGGGAGAACCTGCAGGCTCGCGATCCGCTATATCGCGAGGCCATCGAGATCATGGTGCCCTACCGCAAGCGCGTTCTGGCCATCTTTGAATCGTTGATTCACTCTGAGAGTAACCGCCCAGTATTTCAGTAAGTTATAGCCGATACAGAGAACTGGCCAACGATCTCCCTGGAAAGCGGAGCCTGCCTTTGTGGGGGCGTAGCCGTCGATCCCGGCTTCGCCCGTCCGTAACGGCCGATGTGCTATATTCGTTTCCGGAGCGGTTCTCTTTCCCTCAATGCAGACACTATTTGGCCCACCCGAAGAACGTCTTTTCGACCGGCTCCAGAGGGCGGTCCAGTCCACCAAGGAATCCCTGGTCGGCCGTGTAGAAGAGGTGCTGCGCGGTCGCAAGGAGTTTGACGAGTCCTTTTGGACAGAACTGGAGGAAGTGCTGATTGCAGGGGACGTCGGCATGGCGACCACCGCTGAGACGATCCAGGCGGTGCGCGAGCAGGTCGGTCGCGGCCAGTTCGCGGACGCTGCACAGGTGAAGGCTGCGCTGAAGGGCCAGTTGCTTACGCTATTAGAAAAGACGTCCAACGGGGTGCCTAAGCTCCTGGAGCCTCCCATTGTGGTCCTGGTGGTAGGAGTGAACGGCACCGGCAAGACCACCACCATCGGACGGCTCGCTTATCAGTGGACTCAGCAGGGCAAAAAGGTGCTGCTCTGCGCGGGAGACACGTTTCGAGCGGCAGCCATCGAACAACTGGAGGTTTGGGGGCAGCGCAGCGGCTGCGAGGTCATCCGCCAGAAGCCGGGCGCCGATCCCAGCGCCGTGGTTTTTGACGCCCTGAGCGCCGCCAAAGCGCGCCACATGGACGTGGTGATTGCGGACACCGCGGGGCGGCTGCATACCAAGACAAACCTGATGGCCGAACTCGATAAGATTCGCCGCACCTGCCAGAAGGTGATCCCCGGCTCGCCGCACGAGGTGCTGCTGGTTATGGACGCCACCACGGGACAGAACGGATTGCAGCAGGCACGGCTATTTACCGAGACCGCGGGCGTTACCGGGCTGGTCTTAACCAAGTTCGACGGCACGGCTAAGGGAGGCGTGGTGCTGGCCATCGCGCGCGAGCTGCGGCTGCCCATCCGCTACGTCGGCGTGGGCGAGCAGAAGGACGACCTGCTGCCCTTCGACCCGAAACAGTTTGTAGACTCCCTGTTCGCCTAGTCACTGATGAAAGTCAGCCTGCGGGACATGCCTAAGACGGAACCCAACCAGCACGCATCGCCGCAGTGGATGCAGCAGGCGTTGAAGCTGGCCCAACACGGCACAGCGCTGGCGTCGCCCAATCCGATGGTTGGAGCCGTGTTGGTCCGCGACGGCGCGGTCGTGGGCGAGGGGTTTTACACGTACGAAGGCAAGTCGCACGCCGAGGTCAAAGCCATCGAGCAGGCTGGCGAGCGGGCGCGCGGGGCCACCTTGTACATCAACCTGGAGCCC
>JBGPJR010000086.1:0-7154 GCA_041485545.1 Terriglobia bacterium | reverse complement strand
GCGGCGAGAAGATTGACATCATCGAGTACAACGAGGACACGTCGCTGTTTGCGGCCAACGCGCTGAGTCCTGCGAAGATCAACCGCGTGGTGATCCTGGACAGCGCTGTGAAACATCTGGAAGTCATCGTGGATGACAACCAGCT
Source organism: Terriglobia bacterium (assembly GCA_041485545.1). Classification (GTDB taxonomy): domain Bacteria; phylum Acidobacteriota; class Terriglobia; order 2-12-FULL-54-10; family 2-12-FULL-54-10; genus DATMAF01. The sequence goes on along the minus strand of JBGPJR010000086.1, from coordinate 7,009 downwards.
TTCTCTGGCCATTGGGAAGAAGGGCCAGAACGTGCGGCTGGCTTCCAAGCTCATCGGATGGCGCATTGACATCAAGAGTGAAGAGGAGAAGCGCCAGGAGGTGGAGTCGCAGATGGAGCAGCTGGTGCCCGGCGGCACGCCACTGAAGGAGGTGGTCGGCATCGGCGAGAAGACGGCCGAAAAACTCATTGGGCGGGGCATCACGACGGTCGAGCGGCTGGGGGAGATGACGCCGGAACAGTTGCAAGAGATTCCGGGCGTCGGTCCTAAAATGGTAGAAAAAATCCGCTTGGCGGTGAATAATTATTACGCGCAATTCGAAGAAGGAGTTCCTGAGGCGGGCGCGTGGCCGCAAGCGCCTGCGGCTTCCGCTCGGTCCACTGCGGCGCGCACTAAGAGACAAGGCGGGGGAGCAGCGGACGCCGCTGAGAAGGCGGAAGCAGCGACCGCCGCGCCGAAGCCGTCCGAGACGCCGGCCAGCCCGGAGCCCTTGCCCGCCGATGCGGAGAGCGAAAAGGAGGAGAAGTAAGGGCATCCTAAAAGGACGCTGCGCAGCGGTGAACCGTTCCCTCGTATGACTATGAGAATTAACGAACTAGCTCGGGATCTGGAGGTTAAGGCTAAAGCTGTCATTGACTATCTCGCCGAGATTGGGATCGAAGATAAGAGATCTCACTCGAGTTCCATTGAAGGCGAGCTAATCGACAGAGTGAAGACGCACTTCCAGCAGCTGGAGGAGCCCGTCCCGGCGCCGGCTGCACCTTCCGCGCCCACTTCACCGCCCGAGCCAGCTTCTTCTCCTGCGGAGGCCGCAGCGGAAAGGGGAAAGGCGCCGCCGCTGCGAGAAATCGCAGCGGAAGCGAAAGCTCCCCTGGCGCGGAAAGTTGCCGCTGCCGCCGCCCCGGAACTACAACCAGGGCCCCGGCGCGCAACACCCCTGCGACCACCCGTTCGAACCCATGGAGAGCCCAAGCCGGTTATACCTCCTCCGGGTCGCCCGGTTCTGGAACCGAAAGCTCCTCCTGCTCCTGCCGGAGAAGCTCCGGGGGCGGCGCATCCCCCGGCTGTTGCTCCCGCACCGTACGGTCAGAGAATCGCTGCGCGCGGGCCGGGGCGCTCACCAGCTCCGTTAGGGCCGGCCAAACCCGGCGAGCCGATCTATCAGCGTCGGCCGATTCGGCCGGGTCCCACCCGGCCTGCGCCGCCCACTCCTCTGGGAGGCTTTCTGCCTTCTGAGCCCAGCCGGCGTGGACCACACCCCGTGCGGGGGCGGCCCTACCCTGCGACACGCTCGGAGCGTGAGCGGCACGCGGAGCAGGCGAAAGAGCGCGCCCTGCGCGCTGGTGTCTCCGCACGACCCGCCCCCGCTCCCATCGTGGTGGATCGTGAGGTGACCATCACGGAGGGGATCACGGTCAAGGACCTTTCTGAAAAGCTGGGGGTGAAGGCGCGGGATCTGATCCGGCGTCTGCTGGATCAAGGTATCATTGCTACCATCAACCGTACGCTGGACCCGGGCATCGCCGAGCAGGTGGCGCAGAGTTTCGGGGCGCGCACCAAACTGGTCAGCTTCGAGGAAGAGACCCAGCAGCAGGTGGAGGTGGTGCAGACGGGTGGCCAGCAGGTTGCGCGCGCGCCCGTGGTAACCGTAATGGGCCATGTAGACCACGGTAAGACGTCGCTGCTGGATGCCATTCGAGAGACTCATGTGACGGCGCAGGAGGCCGGCGGCATCACGCAGCACATTGGCGCGTACACGGTCTCGGCGAATGGCCGCAAGATTGTGTTTTTGGATACCCCGGGCCACGAAGCCTTCACGCGGATGCGTGCTCGGGGAGCGAAGGTAACCGACGTGGTCGTGCTGGTGGTTGCGGCCGATGACGGTGTCATGCCGCAGACGCTGGAAGCCATCAGCCACGCTCGCGCCGCGAAGGTTCCCATCCTGGTGGCGATCAACAAAATCGACAAGCCCGGAGCGCTGCCGGAACGGGTGAAGAAACAGCTCGGTGAACACGGACTCCTGGCTGAGGACTGGGGCGGCGACACGGTGATGGTGGAAGTGTCGGCGAAGCAGAAGACCAATTTGCAACTCCTGCTGGAGATGATTCTGCTGATGGCGGACATTCAGGATCTCAAGGCCAACCCGGAGCGGACCGCAACCGGTACCGTGTTGGAGGCGAAACTGGACAAGGGCCGCGGTCCGGTTTGCAGCCTGCTGGTTCAGAACGGCACGTTGCACGTGGGAGATTCCTTTTTGGTGGGTGCCGTATTCGGAAAAGTTCGAGCGATGCTGGACGACCGGGGCCGGCCGGTGCAAGAAGCCGGGCCGGCCACGCCGGTCGAGATCCTGGGATTGCAGTCGCTTCCGCAGGCTGGCGATCCGTTCCAGGCGGTTACCGACGCGATCAAGGCCAAGCAGATCGCTCTCTACCGCGAAAACAAACTGCGGGAGCTGAATCTGGCGAAATCTTCTCGCCTCACCCTGGAACAATTCCAGGATCAGATGAAGGTGGGGGCATTAAAGGAACTGCCGGTCATTCTGAAGGCCGACGTGCAAGGATCGCTGGAGGTGGTCTCCGACACGCTGAACAAAGTGGGCGACGGCCGGGTGAAGGTCAAGGTGGTGTACGCAGGCGTGGGAGCCATCAATGTATCCGACGTGCTGCTGGCTTCCGCTTCCAATTCCATTATTGTCGGGTTCAATGTCCGTCCCGAGCGGAAGGCAACGGACCTGGCGCAGCAGGAGCAAGTAGACATTCGCCTCTACACGGTCATTTACGAGTTGACGGATGAAATACGCAAGGCGCTCACGGGCCTGCTCGAACCGACGCACCGCGAAGTGGCGCTGGGCCGCGCCGAAGTGCGGCAGACATTCCGCGTAGCCAAGGTGGGCACCATCGCCGGCACCGTCGTGTCGGAGGGCCGCTTAAGCAAGGGCGCCCAGGTGCGCCTGCTGCGCGACAACGTGGTGGTCCATTCGGGCCGGATCTCTTCTTTGCGTAGATTTAAGGACGACGTGCAGGAGGTCCGCTCGGGGCTGGAGTGCGGTGTGGCGCTCGAAAACTTTGCAGACGTCAAGGTCGGCGACGTGATCGAAGCGTTCGTCACCGAGCGAGTGGCCGCCGAAGCGCTGGCGTGAGACTGCAGCGGCGCGCCTCCTGCGACCGAGCCGAACATGCCCGTCGGTCTACTGATCCTCGACATTCATCTCCCCGGCGCCCATTCTCTAAAAGAAAAACGAGTCACTCTACGGAAGATTCAGGACCGGCTGCGCGCTCGCTTTAATGTGGCGGTCGCGGAGCTGGACCACCAGGATTTGTGGCAGCGGGCCGTTGTGGGTGTAGTCTCGATCGCTAGTGACCGCGTGATTCTGGAGAAGATTCTCCACTCCGTCGAGGAGGAGTCCGAGCGAGTGCTGGGCGGCGACTTGATCCATGTCGAAAGAGAAGTGTTTTGAATTCAGCCGCCGCCGGACTTGCCGTGGTGCAAGAGGGAGTGAGGGAGCAGGCGATGCAGCGACCTAGTCATCGCACGGAGCGCGTCGCAGACCTGATCCGGCAGGAACTCGGGCACCTGCTGGAGCATGAGGTGAAGGACCCTCGGGTCGGCTTTGTGACGGTAACCAACGTAACGGTCACGCGGGACCTGCGCACTGCCCGCGTGGGCGTTACCATCCTCGGAGATGCATCCCAACAGCGGCAAAGCCTCGAAGGACTGGCTGCCGCGCAGGGTTTTCTGCGCCATGAACTGGCGGTGCGACTGAGGTTCCGGTACACGCCGGCGCTCCTCTTTGAGCTGGACCGGAGTCTGGAATCGGAGCAGCGGATAGAGACTCTACTTCGCCAGATGCGCCAGAAGTGACCGGCTTGAAAGCGGGGGTCGTCGGGGCAAGGCAATGGCGGGGAGGTAGCTGGTGCCGGAGGGAGCGCTCATTCTGGACAAGCCGGCGGGCATCACCTCGCACGATGCTGTGCAGGCGGCCCGGCGCGTGCTGGGGGAGCCGCGCATCGGGCATCTCGGGACGCTGGATCCGTTTGCCACTGGGGTACTGGTGCTCTTGATCGGCCGCGCAACGCGGCTGGCGCAATTCTACAAGGACCGTGAGAAGGTCTACGAGGGAACCATTCGATTCGGTTATTCCACCGACACATTTGATCTGACGGGTCAGCCCACGTCCTCTAGGAAGGACTGCACTTTGGAGGAGAGCGTGTTGCGCCGCTTGTTCCTGGACCTGCAAGGGACTTATGTGCAAAAGCCTCCCGCGCATTCTGCAAAGAAAGTCTGTGGAGTTGCGGCGCATCGCCTGGCCCGCCGCGGCGAGCAGGTGGATCTCGCTCCGGTTCCGGTTGCGATTCATCAGCTGGAGTTGCGCTCGATTGCAGGCGCGGAGGTTCAGTTTTACGCGCGGGTTTCCGCAGGGACGTATATTCGGTCTCTGGCGCACGATCTGGGCGAGCGGCTGGGGACCGGGGCGCATCTGGCGGCTCTGCGCCGCATTTCCGTAGGTGAATTCACCCTGGCGTCTGCTGTACCGCTCGACCAGTTGGAGCCGCGCTGGCGCTGCGGGGATGTTCCCTTCATCGCGCCAGAAGACTTGCTGCCGGAGTTTCCGCGCGTGTCGCTTTCCGAGCCGGCGTTGCAGGGAGCGATGCATGGGCGGGACCTCGAGCTGGAGGCCGATGCCGCTACGGTGAAACTGCTGGATCGAACGGGTCGGCTGTGCGCCATTGCACGGCGTGTCGCCAGCAGGCTCTATCACCCCGCGGTTGTTTTGCCGGACGCCAACCCCGGTCCATCGGGTCCAGCCTCCCCGGCGGACGCGATGCCGCAACACGCCGAATCATCTTGAAAACAAAGCTTGTACTTTGCGCGCCTGCGTATTACAGTAACGCTCTATATCACCACGCCGAAGCCTATGAAAAGCGCAAGCACGCCCACATTGTCCTGGCAGGAGCTTCTGGAACCGGTGCGCCCGGAACTGGAGCGCGTGGAGCAGCGGTTCCGCGCCGAGTTGGTCTCATCCGTGCCGGAGGTAACGGCGATTGGCCAGCACCTGCAAGTCAGCGGAGGCAAGCGGCTGCGGCCGGCTCTGCTGCTGCTGGCCGCCCGCGCCTTCGGGGAAGCGACTCCGGCGGCGATCACGCTGGGCGCGGTCGTGGAGATGATTCATACGGCCACGCTCGTGCATGACGATGTCATCGACGGCTCGGACCGGCGGCGCGGCCGCCCTTCGACTAATTCGCGCTGGGGGAATCACACCAGTGTGCTAGCCGGCGACTGGCTCTACATGCAAGCGTTCAAGCTGGCGCTGCAGGAGCGGAACTTCCACGTCCTGGACATCCTAATCGAACTCACCCAGATGATGGTAGAAGGGGAACTGATCCAGTGGGGGATGATTGGCCGGCTGGACCTCACCGAGGCGGAGCACTTGGACTTGGTCTATCGGAAGACGGCTTGCCTGTTCGCGGCCTGCACCCGGCTCGGCGCCGTGGTCGCCGGGCAGGACGCCCGACGCGAGGAGGCGCTGGCGCGCTACGGGTGCAACCTGGGCATGGCGTTTCAGTTGGTGGATGATCTGCTGGACTTTACGGCCAGTGAACAAGTGCTCGGCAAGCCCGTTGGGAGCGATTTGCGAGAGGGGAAGACCACGCTACCCCTGATCTATCTGCTAGACCGCTGCACGCCCAGAGAACAACACCAGCTCGCCACCGTGATGCAGGAGCGGGCGTTTCAGAGCGTTGCCTGGGAAGATCTGCTGGATTTGATCTGGCGCTATGAGACGCCGCAGCGTGTAAAGGAAAAGGCGCGGGTTTACTCTCAGGAGGCCCTGCGATCGCTGGACGGTCTCCCCGACGGTCCCTGGAAGAGAGTGCTTGCGGCGCTGCCGGACCTGATCGTGGACCGGCAGAACTAGTCTCCTCGGTTATTCCGGCGAACGCACCCGGAAGTTTCTCCCGCTACACGCCTTACCGCCAGGAGTGCCATGGGCATGCCCCGCGAGACTGAGGTCAAAATCCGCATCTCGAATCCGCGCTCGATCCGGAACGAACTGAAAGAACTGGGGCTGCTCGAAATCCACAAGAGATCACTGGAAGATAACGTCCTGTTTGACACACCGGAACGCACCTTGCGCAAAGCGCGGTGCATCTTGCGGATTCGCCGCTACGGCTCCCGGTGGTGGATCACGTACAAGGGAACGCCGGAAGCCGATCCCCATTACAAATCAAGAGTGGAACTGGAAACGGAGGTGACCGATCCGGCCGCAGTGCGCGGGATTTTTCACGCGCTGGGACTGGTGCCCGTGTTCCGCTACCAGAAATACCGCGCTCAATTCGCTCCCAAGGCGCTCCCGCTCCGAGGGAAGCCTCATCTGGAGATTGCGCTGGACGAGACTCCCATCGGGAACTTCATGGAACTGGAAGGCAGCCGGGCGGCGATTGACCGGATCGCGCGTACGCTCGGCTACTCACAGCGCGATTACAACACTGCCTCCTACGGCGCGCTCTACCTGGAAGAATGCCGGAAGAGGAACCGGACCCCGACCGATATGCTGTTCGAGCGCGGGCGGCGAGACGCTCGACAGAGATCCGGGCGGTCGCGGACCTAAACGAACCAGGAGAAGGGAATTCCGGAACGGAGGATGCGATACGCTACGTTTTCATTGAGCCACGACGCCAGCCCTCGCGTGGGGGTGCTGGCCGGCGAGCGTGTGGTGGAGTTGCGAGCCCTGATCGGCGCGCAGTGGCAGGGTAAGGGTCCGCTGCCGTCCAGCCTGCTGGAGTTGATTGACGGCGGCCCGGCTATGTGGCAGCGGATCGCCTCGCTCGCAGAGAACACGATGCGGCAGGGACAGCCAGGGCCAGGAAGCTACGCGCTCGATCAGGTGCGGCTGCACGCGCCGATCCCACGGCCGCGCAAGAACGTGGTCTGCCTGGGCCTTAACTACTTGAGCCATATGCAGGAAACCGCGCGCGCGCGCGGCCGGCCGGAACGGGTTCCGGAGGTTCCG
>JBGPJR010000085.1:0-7175 GCA_041485545.1 Terriglobia bacterium | reverse complement strand
GAACCGCTAAGCAACCTCGGCTCGCAGGAGCCCGCGCCGCTGGAGTATCATCTCTCGCTGCTCCAGGCGTACCGCGACACGCTCGCGAAATACAATCTGCCGGCGCCGCCCGGCTATGGCCCCGCCGGCGCTGGCAACGCCGTGTTCTCGGTTTCCTCGTTCATGGATGTGCTGCCTGCTCCCGCTCAAACGGCCTCCGCGTCATGAAGCAAGCTCCCCTACGCGTCGCCGCCGTTTCCTATCTCAACTCGGCGCCCTTGGTGTGGGGCCTGGAGCACGGCCCGTTCCGCGAGCGGTTTCAGGTGGAGTACACGGTGCCCTCGCGCTGCGCGGACCTGCTGCGCGCCAGCGAGGCCGACGCGGGCATCATCCCGTCCATCGAATATCAGCGCATTCGCAATTTGAAGATCGTTCCCGGCCTCTCGGTCTCATCTTCCGGGCCGGTGCGGAGCGTGCTGCTGATTTCGCGCTGCCCGCTCGAGGCGATTCAAAGCATCGCGGTGGACACGGCCTCGCGTACTTCCGCCTGTTTGCTGGAAATTCTGCTCGAACGACATTTTCACATTCTGCCGCTGCTGGTTCCGCACGACCCGGACCTCAAGAGAATGCTGCGCGAGCGCGATGCGGCGCTGATCATCGGCGATCCCGCTTTGGCCTCCGATTTTCCGGGCTTGCAGGTGTGGGACCTGGCCACGGAGTGGCGCAAGATGACGGGCCTCTCGTTTGTGTTCGCATTCTGGGCGCTGCGCGCGGAGGCGGCCACGCCGGATTGGGTCCCCGCCTTCCAGCAGTCCACGGTGTACGCGCTGGCGCACCTGAACGAGATTATCGAGCAGGAGACCCGCCGGACCGGGTTGGCGCCGGAGCTGATCCGGGCCTACCTCACCGAGAACATTGATTTTTCCCTTGGGGAAGAGAACCTGCAGGGCTTGCGTTTGTTTTACTCACTCGCCGAGCAGTTGGGTCTGACGCCCGCCACCAAAACCCTGGAGTTCATCGGGTAGAGCAGACGCGAATCCGGCCACGGCTACCGGAGGCTTAGAAACCGCGGCGGCCGCGGATGCGGCCCATGCCGGGCGCGAGGCCCTCATACTGGCGCATCACCAGGTGGGACTCCACCTTGCTCACGGTGTCCATGGCCACGCCCACCACGATGAGCAGCGAGGTGCCGCCGAAGTAGAAGCTGACCCCCAGGCCGTCGAGCAGCGCGCGCGAAACGTGCTCGTCAATCCAGGCGCCCACCAGCGGCAGGTGGTGCAGGTGAATGCCGGAGATCATCCACTCGGGCACCAGCGAAACCAGGGCCAGGTAGCAGCCGCCCACCAGCGTGAGGTGCGTGAGAATCGTGTTGAGGTACTCAGCCGTGTTCTTGCCGGGACGGATGCCGGGGATGAAGCCGCCATGCTTGCGCACGTTGTCCGCGATATCGTTGGGGTTGAAGACGATCGAGATATAGAAGTAGGCGAAGAAGATGATGCCCGCGACATAGAGCACCGTATAAAGCGGCTCGCCCCAGGCCAGCACCTGGAAGAAGGCCGTCACGCGCGGATTGTCCCGCCACATCAGCGCGAAGGTCTGCGGGAAAGCCAGGATGGAGGAAGCGAAGATCACCGGCATGACGCCGCCCGCGTTGACGCGGATGGGCAGGTGTGTCGACTGCCCCCCGAACACTTTGCGCCCCATCATGCGCGTGGCGTACTGCACGTTCACGCGGCGCTCACCGCGCTCTACCAGAACGATGAAGCCCACGGCCGCCAGCATCATCCCCAGCAGAAGCAATCCCTGGATGGCGTTCCACTGGTTCGTGATGAACACCTTATCGATCAGCTCAGCGCCGGCGCGCGGCAGGCCGGCGATAATGCCGGTAAAGATGAGCAGCGACATGCCCTCGCCGATGCCGCGCTGCGTAATCTGCTCGCCCAGCCACATGACAAACACCGAGCCGGTGGTGAGCGTCAACACGGTGGTGAGGATAAACAGCGGGCCGGGGTGCAGCACGAAACTGCTTCCCTGGAGCGACTGGCTTTGCAGCGTATAAGCGATGCCGAAGGACTGAAACGCGCTCAACACCACGGTCAGGTAGCGGGTGTAGGTGGTGATCTTCTGGCGGCCCATCTCCCCCTCTTTGTTGAGACGGTCCAGATACGGCCACACCGGCGTCAGCAGCTGTAGAATGATGGAGGCCGTGATGTAGGGCATGATGCCCAAAGCAAACACGGTCAGCCGCCGGAAGCTGCCCCCCGAAAAGATGTCCACGAAACCGAATACCGTGCCCTGGTTCTGCTCAAACAATTGCTCGAGCAAGTCGGCGTTGATGCCCGGCGTGGGGATATGCCCGCCCAGGCGGAACACGGCCAGCACGCCGAGGGTGTACAGGATGCGGTTGCGCAGCTCCGGTATGCTGAAAATATTGCGGATCGTCTTGATCAAAGCTGGCTCCTCGCTCGAATGGCTCAGTATATGCCAGGCTGCTCAAATTGCCAAGCCGCCCGGCGGGAAGGCGTATCTGATGTTGGCACTGTTGGCACAGAGAGGCAGGGGCCTTTCTTGCACCCTACCGGATCGGCTCGCGGTCCTACGCTATAATCGTGCTCTTGGCCAGAAGGGAGCCCGTCGTTGACCGTTCGCACGCGCGTTGCACCCTCACCCACCGGCGATCCTCACGTGGGCACCGCCTACACGGCGCTGTTCAACTACTGCTTTGCCAAGAGGTGGGGCGGCCAATTTTTGCTGCGCATCGAGGACACCGACCAGGCCCGCTCCAACCCGCGCTCGCAGGAAGCCATTCTGAAATCACTGCGCTGGCTGGGCCTCAGCTGGGATGAGGGACCGGATGTGGGGGGGCCGCATGCTCCCTATCAGCAGAGCTTGCGGGGAGAACTCTATCGCAGATATGCCGACCAGCTTCTGGAGCAGGGCCACGCCTTTCGCTGCTATTGCACGCCGGAACGGCTCGCCGAGTTGCGCAAGGCCCAACAAAAGGCCGGAGTCCGCCCGGGCTATGACGGCCACTGCCTGAATCTTTCGGCCAGCGACCGCGCCTCTCTGGAGGCCAGCGGCACACCGTTCGTAGTGCGCATGAAGATCCCGGAGCAAGGTGTGTGCGTGGTAGAAGACCTGCTACGCGGCCGGATTGAAATCGAGTGGCACACCGTAGACATGCAGGTCTTGATGAAGCAGGACGGCCTGCCGACCTATCACCTGGCCAACGTGGTGGACGATCACCTGATGGCGATCACACACGTCATCCGCGGCGAGGAGTGGATCAGCTCCGCTCCCAAGCACCAGCTTCTCTACCAGTATTTCGGCTGGAGCATGCCCGTGCTGTGCCACCTGCCTCTGCTGCGCAACCCGGACAAGAGTAAGCTCAGCAAGCGGCGCAATCCCACCAGCATCCTTTACTACCAGCGCATGGGCTTCCTCCCCGAGGCGCTGGTGAATTACCTGGGCCTGATGGCCTGGTCGATGCCGGGCGGGGAAGAGAAGTTTTCTCTGGCGGAAATGGCCGAAAAGTTCGACCTGGAGCGCATCTCGCTCGGCGGGCCGGTCTTCGATATCAAGAAACTGACCTGGCTGAACGGCCGCTGGATTCGCGAGAACCTGAGCGACGACGAGTTCGCCGAACGCGTTGAACAGTGGGCTCTGAATCGCGAGTACTTGATGCCGATTATCCCGCTCGTCAAGTCACGCATCTCGTTGCTGAGCGACCTCGGGCCTTTGACAGCCAATTTCTTTTCGGGCGAGGTGTCGCTCTCTGCCAAAGACTTTGAAGATGCGAAGCTACCCCTCGACATCATCCGAAAGGCCTTCGGTGAGGTCCTGGAGGCAATAGACGATCTAACGGACTGGAATCGCGAGGCCATTGGCGCGCAGTTCAAGGAGGCGGCGGAACGGCATGGAGTCAAGCTGCGGGATTTTCTGCGGCCGTTCTATGTGGCCATTGCGGGCAGCGCCACGTCTACACCGCTGTTTGATTCCATGGAGATTTTAGGGCGTGATCTGTGCCGCGCGCGCTTGCGCCACGCCGTGGACTTGCTCTCCCGCGGCTAAGCGGGAGGGAGGAACGCGCCGCGCTCGCTCTTACTGAACCACTTGGCGCTTGATCAGCGTACCGGTCCGCGCGTTGAGGAAAACCCCAGTGTTGCCGGTTTCCGTCCCGCCCATCACAATCCAGGTGTTGCCGCTCAGGCCCATGGTCGGACTGGTGCCCTTGATGCCTAGCTTCACCGCCGCGGCCATGACCTGGTCACTATCCAGGAAGTCGGCTGGGAGGGCCTGCTTCTTCCCCGTGGTCGCCTGGAGCGGTTCCAGCGAGAAGCCTTTGGCCGTGACGTTCAGATACGTGTCCTTCTTGGGCGAGTAGAAGCCGTAAAACCAGTTGGACGCGCCCCCCTGCATATCGGCCGAGAACGTCGAGATGCTGGTGAGGATGGCGTCGGGCTGCCACTTCTTGCCCGCTGCAACGGCTTCATCCAGCATGGCGTGCGCCTTGGTTCCCCCGGAGCCGGCGCGGTACTGAGGCAACGGAGACGACTGAGCCGCCGCCGGCCACGCCGTGATGACCAGGGCGCCAAGCGCCAAAGGAATCATTGCCTTCGCTTTCATCGCGACACCTCCCGTGGGCCCTCGGAGCAGGCTTTCCTCCATTCTATTGCAACTGATGGCGGCAAGCTATCGGGTAGTTGCTTCGCCCGATGCCTCCGGCGATTCGGGAGAAGCGGAATACGCAGGGGGAAAATAGAATAAAATGAGTATGGGACGCTGGCAATGATTTCTCCCGGAGCGAAAGAGTTCGCAAGTCTGGCAGCAGGGGGCAACCTGGTCCCGGTGTGGACCACGGTGCCTGCCGACCTGCTTACGCCGGTTTCGGCCTATTTGCGGATGACGCGACGGGCGGGCCCCTCGGGACGCAGACGCACCTCCAGCGGGGCTGCTTCTCCGTATTCGTTTCTGCTCGAAAGCGTGGAGGGTGGGGAAACGGTCGCGCGCTATACCTATCTTGGTTCCGACCCCATCCTGGTTCTGCGCTTCTGGCTGGACGGGAATGGGGGCAGCGGCAGCACTCCCTCCGGGCGGGTCGAAATCCTGCAGCAGGGGCGCAGGCACGAACGCCAGGGCAACTTGATGAGCGTGGCGCGCGAGGTCTTCTCCGCCTTCCGGCCGGTGCATCCACCCGAGCTTCCGCCGTTTACAGCGGGCGCGGTGGGCTATCTCGGCTACGACCTGATCACGCTGCGCGAACCGGTGCCGCTTCCTAACGAGCCGCGCCCGAGCAAAGGCACGCCGCGTATGCCGGATGCCGTCCTGATGTTTTGCGCCACCGTGCTGGTGTTCGATCACGTGAAGCATCAGATCACCATCGTACGCAATGTGCAGGTTTCCGAAGGCGCGTCGCGCGCCGCGCTGGCAAGGTTGTACCGCTCGGAAGAACAGCAACTGCTCCGGACCGAGCGCGCCCTGCAGTCTCCGCTGAGCCTTCCAACCCAATCTTCGTCTGCCGCCACACGACGGAAGGCAGGTCCCCTGTTTCGCTCGAACGTCACGCGGCAGAGGTTCCTCGATCAGGTCCGCCGCGCCAAGGAGCACATTCAGGCGGGGGACGTCTTCCAGGTGGTGCTCTCGCAGCGGCTGGAAACGGAGCTGCGGAGCGACCCGTTTGACATCTATCGCGCGCTGCGACGAGTCAATCCGGCTCCCTACCTCTTCTATCTGAGCCTCGGGGAGGACCGCGTGCTGGGCTCCTCGCCCGAAATGCTGGTGAAAGTCACGGGCGAGGAGGTGGAGTATCGTCCCATTGCGGGAACCAGGCCGCGGGGGAAAGATGCTGCAGAAGACGCCCGGCTGGAGCGCGAGTTGCTCGCCGACGAGAAGGAGCGGGCGGAGCACGTCATGCTGGTCGACCTGGGCCGCAACGACGTCGGCCGGGTCTGCCGCTATGGCACGGTGAAGGTCTCCGGGCTGATGTTTGTGGAGCGCTACTCGCACGTGATGCACTTGGTCTCCAGCATTCGAGGGAAACTGCGGAAGGATGTGGACGCGTGGGACGCGCTGTGGGCCTGTTTTCCGGCCGGCACCGTCACGGGCGCGCCCAAGGTGCGGGCCATGCAGATCATCTCGGAGCTGGAGCCCACGCGCCGCGGCGCCTACGCGGGAGCCGTCCTCTATTTTGACCTGACCGGAAACCTGAACTCTTGTATCACCATCCGCTCGATTGTGCTGCGGGGCGGCAAGGCCTATGTGCAAATGGGAGCCGGGATCGTGGCCGATTCCGTGCCCGAGCGCGAATACGAAGAGACCATCAACAAGGGCAAGGCCATGCTGAAAGCGATCGAGCTGGCGCGGGAAGCGGGTGGGGCGGGGAAGCGGCGATGATTTTCGTCCTCGACAATTACGATTCGTTTACCTACAACCTGGTGCAGCTCCTGGGCGAGCTGGGTGCGGAGCTGGAAGTGCGCCGCAACGACCAAGTGACGGTGGAGGAGATGGGATCCCTGCGGCCTCAGGCACTGGTTCTCTCGCCCGGACCGGGGCGTCCGGAAGACGCCGGGATCTTGCTGGAGACGATTCGTCATTTCTCGGGCAAAGTACCGATCCTAGGCGTCTGCCTAGGCCACCAGGCGATCGGGGCCGTCTTCGGCGGGAACGTCATTGCGGCGCCGTCACTGGTGCACGGCAAATCCACGGAAGTACACCACGACGGGAAGACCATTTTCCAAGGCCTGCCGAGCCCTTTTTCCGCGGGGCGCTATCATTCGCTGGTCGTGGCGCGTGATTCCATACCGTCCACGTTGGAAGTGTCCGCAACCACTGCCGACGGCGTGGTCATGGGGTTACGGCATAAGGAGTTCCCCGTCGAAGGCGTGCAGTTTCATCCGGAATCCATCCTGACGACTACGGGCCCGCGGCTACTGAAGAATTTTCTCGCTTTGGTATCGAAGGCGTGAGTCAGCCGGGAGGAGCGGCGATCCATCGCTAGGTTTGAGAGTCAGCCGGCTTGGGGCAAACCGATGGCCAGGAAGTCTTCCTGGGTGTGAATCCAACCCTCTTTGCCGTCAATGCGGACCTTGAGCCAGAAATCGTCGCCGGGCGCGAGGCCCACGCCGCCCTCATCTTCCTGCCAGTCCACCTCGCCCTCGGCGGCGAGAATTTCGACCACAGAATCTTTCTTGATGACG
>JBGPJR010000084.1:0-7203 GCA_041485545.1 Terriglobia bacterium | reverse complement strand
TGTTGTTCCAGATCGTTACCCTGCCGGTCGAATTCAACGCCTCCAACCGGGCCAAGGTCTTGGTTCTGGAGGATGGCATCGTTACGGCACAAGAGCGCCAGGGAATGGATGCCGTCTTGAACGCCGCTGCACTGACCTACGTCGCCGCGGCCATCTCGACGCTGCTCACCCTGCTTTATTTTCTGATGCGGTCGGGCTTGCTCGGCGGGCGCAGCCGCGACTAGGGACTGCGTCCAGCCTTTGCGCTCCTCGCTCTGCCGCTCGTCGCGGCCCACCGATTCCCTAACCTGCAATTCCAGCTAGGCTGCTCCTCGCGGGGACTGCGTCCAGCCTTTGCGTGGAAGCTGCCAGGCGTATGCTCTCCTTCCCCATTGCCCGGCCCTAGAGCGGCCTACCCAGTCAAAACAGTACCTTGGTACGATTGCCCCCGCCTCATCAACTGCGACTCTGCTCCAAATCCCCGTGAGAGCCGGCTTGGCGGCGGGACCATCGCGCAGCGCCATTGACACCCAGCGCGCTTTTCTGTACAGTAGTGTTGCTTCACATTTACAGATGTCGCGTGAACCCAGCTCGGCGGTGATGAGTTTCCGCATTGGCGAGAAGATCGTTTACCCCACCCACGGCGTAGGAATCATCGAACAAATTCACCGCTGGCCTGCGAGCGACTCGCCGCAGAAGTTTTACCTGCTCCGCATTTATTCCAACAGCCTCCGCGTGATGGTCCCCTTCTCGAACGCCGGAACAGTCGGCTTGCGGCGCATTGTCAAGACCGGGGAAGTGGAGCGGATCCTGCAATATCTCGCCGCCGGGCTGTGCAGCCCCGCCGCCGATTGGAAATGCCGCTACAAGGAAAACTCCGAACGAATGAAGAGCGGGTCGCTCCTGCAGGTGGCCGAGGTGCTCAAGTGCCTGCTGCGGGTGTGCCAGGCCAAGGAGTTATCCTTCCGAGAGCGCAAGATGCTGGAGCTGTCCCGCTATCTGCTCACCAGTGAAGTGGCGGTGGTGAAAAACCTAAGCCTGGCCAGTGCCGAGACCTTACTTGCCAAGGCACTTTCCGCCGCCGGGCTGCAGCTCCTGCCGAACTGACGGACTCATTCCACTACGGAGAAATTCATTCGACCGCCCAGCTCGCCGACGCGGTCCAGCCGCACCCGCACGCGGTCCCCGATGCGAAAGCGCCGCTTGGTCCTCTGTCCCACCCACTGCCGCGCCTGCTCCTGAAAGAGGTACGGCTGATCGGTCAGCGTATCGATCGGAACCAGGCCTTCGATAAACAGCTCTAACAGCTCAACAAAGAATCCGAATTTTGTGACGCTGATGATCAGCGCGTCAAACTCTTCGCCCAGCCGGTCGCTCAGGAAACGCGCCTTCTTCCACTCGACCAACTCCCGCTCGGCGTCCTGGGCGCGCCGCTCCGCCTCGGAGGATTCCACTCCGATCTCCGACAGTTCCACTTTGCCGATGGGCTCGAAGGGTTGCTCGTCGCGCTGCGCCTGCCGTAGAGCCACTCGGCTGGCCTTGCGACGCGTCCTTCGTGCGCCGCTTTCCTCGTTCAACGCGGACAGCGGTTCCCATCCCAGCGCCAGCACGGCGCGCAAAATCCGGTGTACGGTCAAATCGGGGTAGCGCCGGATGGGAGAGGTGAAATGCGTGTAGCAGGGCATAGCCAGCGCGAAGTGGCCCGTGTTCCGCTCGTGATAGCGCGCCTGCTGCAGCGAACGCAGCATTAGATAGGAGAGAATGCGCTCCTCCGGCTTGCCGGCGATCTTGTCCGCCAGCCGCTGATAGTGGCGCGGGGAAATGGTCTCTGCGCCGACGGGCCATTCCACGGTCTGGCGCTGCTGGTGGTGCTGCCGCCGGCCCTCTGTTCCGCGAGGAGTCGAATGCTTCACCGGAATCTTCTTGATGCGCAGCCCTTCCACGCCGAGGCTGTAGCCAAACGTAGCGGCCGCTTCCTCGAATTCCAGCACCTTCCTCGGATCGGGCTTCTCGTGAATGCGGTAGAGACTCGCAGCCACCACACGTTCCAGATATTGCGCCACGGCCTCGTTGGCGGCCAACATGAACTCTTCAATCAGGCGGTGCGCCACGTTGCGCTCGGCGCGCGTGATCGACACCATCACGCCCGTCTCATCGAGCGTGATGACCGGCTCCGGCATATCAAAATCAATGGAGCCGCGAGCGCGCCGCTTCTCATTGAGTCGCAAGGCCAGATCGCGCATGCGTTCAAAGTGCGCCGCAAGCGGTGCGTACTGTTCGCGCGCGGCGCGATCCTGCTCCAGCACCCGGTTTACGTCCGTGTAGGTCATCCGTGCCGCGCTGCGGATCACTCCTTCACAGAATTCCGCGTCGCGCACCTCGCCGTCGCGGTCCATTTCGAGGAGCACCGAAAGCGTTAGGCGGTCCTCCCTCGGTTTAAGCGAGCAGATGCCGTTCGAAAGCTCTTCCGGCAGCATGGGCACCGCGCGGTCGGGGAAGTACACGGAGGTGCCCCGCAGCCGCGCGTCGCGATCCAGCGCTGTCTCCGGGAGCACATAGTGGGAAACGTCAGCGATATGCACCTGCAACTGCACATTGCCGTTGGGAAGCGGCAGCACCGCGACCGCGTCGTCAAAGTCTTTGGCGGTTTCCCCGTCGATCGTCACGATCGGGAGATCGCGAAAATCCCGCCGCCCTTCGATCGCCTCCGGCGGGACGGCTTGCGGAACGGCCGAGGCCTCGCGCAGCGCTTCGGGTGAGAAGCGGTGCGGCAGGTGAAACTTGCGAATGATGATTTCGACATCGATGCCAAACTCCCCGGGTCTGCCCAAAATCTCAATCACTCGGCCTAAACCGCTTTGAATGGCGGAAGGGAAGCGCGTGATCTCGACGTTGACGACGGCGCCTTCCAGCTCTTCGGGCCGGGTCGTAGCGCCGGCGGGCTGCTCCTGCCCGCGAGGAATTACGATCTGATGGGGGATCCGGTCGTCGAACGGAATGATGTAATTGGAGCGATGTCCGAAGCGAAACTCGCCGACCACGGTGTTCTGGGCCCGCTCCAGGACGCGCTGGATGCGGCCTTCGGCACGGCCGTCGCTGCGAACGCGCAGGCCGCTGACCAGGACCCGGTCGCCGTGCAGCGCACCACTCATCGCCGCCGGGGAAATGAAAATATCGCCACGCGTATCCGGCAGGGGCTGATCCGGGATGACGAAACCGTAGCCATCGCGGTGTCCCACGAGGCGCCCCGCGACAGGCGGACGCTGCTCCGACGAAGTTGGCCTGCGGGGCGGTGATGGCTGGCGGCGGTTCTTGAAGCGCACGAATCTTCCTGACTGTCCGGCTGGATGGCGCAGCGGTCTTCATTCGGAGCGCCCGCAGCAACGGACGCACGCGGCGGTTCCAGTGATTACCCGCCGTAGGTGCTCACGTGCTCCGGCGCGATCTTGTAGAGCACCCGAACCTCGCCCGGCCGCCGAAACGGATACTTGTCTTGGCCCAAGTATTTTTTCGCCATGCGGTCAATGTGCTCGTCGGCTCCCTTTTCTGTGATTTCCACCACGCGTCCGCGAATCGCCAGGTAGCGGTACGGATTGTCCGGGTCCGGAATGGAGAGCGCCACGCGAGCGTCGCGGGCGACATTGCGATCCTTCTGCCGCCCCCGCGCGGAATTAATCAGAACGTGGGCGCCGTCGTAGTCGCACCACACCGGCGTGACCTGCGGGAAGCCATTCGGCATCAGGGTGGCCAGGCTCGCAAAGGCGGGTTTGCGGAACAGATCGTGAAACGGCTCGGGAATCTTCTCGGGCATGTTCGACCTCCGTGCTTCTCAGAACGCCACAGGATTCTAAGGGGGCACTATAGCACGCCGCGAGCGGGCCGCCGCCGTCTGGAGGAGCCGGGGCCGGCCGGCCCGGCGCTCCCGCGCGCGAGTACCCAGAAACCAACGCCTGCGGCCGTTCTTTTTTGCAGCTCGAAAAGCGGAATGGTAGAGTGGATCTTCCTATGAGCGCTGTGCGAAATATTGCGCTTGTCGGGCTGATCGTGCTGATGGCTTGCGCCGCTGAGGCGGCCTGGGTTCCCATCGGCCCGTTCGGGGGCGATGCCCGCTCGCTCGCGGCCGATCCTTCCAATCCAGACCGCATGTTCCTCGGTACCCGCACGGGACAGGTTTACGCGTCCGCCAACGGCGGCAGGACCTGGACGCGTCTCACGGAATTGCAAGCACCCGGCAACTGGGTGGTGGACCAGCTCGTGATGGACCCGGCGCGCTCGCAGGTGATTTATGCCGCGATGTGGAGCCTGTCCGATGGCGGCGGCGGAATCTTCAAGAGCACCGATGGCGGCCGGACCTGGGCCTCGCTTTCCGGCATCGAAGGCCAGTCGGTGCGGGCCTTAGCAATCGCCGCCGCCAACCCGCAGGTGCTTGTCGCCGGGACGCTGGAGGGAGTCTTCCGCACCGAGGACGCCGGCGCCCACTGGCAGCGCATCTCGCCGCTGGATCACGCGGAGATCCGCAACGTGGAGTCGGTCGCCGTGGACCCCCGCAATCCGCAAATCATCTACGCAGGCACCTGGCACCTGCCGTGGAAAACAACGGACGGTGGCGCGCACTGGGTCTCCATCAAGAAGGGCATGGTGGATGATTCCGACGTCTTCAGCCTGGCCGTGGATCCGGCCCATCCGAGCACGGTCTACGCCACGGCCTGCACCGGAATCTATCGCACCGATACGGCCGGGGCAGAGTGGCAGAAAATCCAGGGCATCCCGAACAGCTCGCGCCGCACGCACACGCTGGTAATCGATCCCCACGATCCGGAAATTCTCTATGCCGGAACCACCGAAGGCCTGTGGCGCACTCCGGATGGCGGGCGCTCCTGGGCGCGGCTCACTTCTCACACCTGGGTGATCAATGGAGTAGTGCTGGACTGGCGTGAACCAGCTCACTTCTATATCGCTATGGATCATGCCGGCGTTATGGAAACCTCCGACGGCGGGCGAACGTTTCACAGCGCCAACCGGGGCTTTTCCGAACGACAAATCTCCCGGATTGTGACCGATCCCGAGGAGCAGGATCGTTTCTATGTCTCGCTGCTGCACGACGGAGAATTTGGAGGCGTCTTCACAACCAACAACAGAGGCGCTACCTGGGAGCAGCTGAGTGCGGGACTGGGCGGGCGCGATGTAACTGCCCTGCTCTTGGTGATGCAACCCGCGCGCCGCCTGCTCGCCGGAACGCCGGAGGGTTTGTTGGAATACTCTCCCGAGCACCTGCAATGGCAGCGCCGCGGCCGCTGGGGTTCTGCCTCGAGCACGGCGGCGAACCGGGGTCCGTTCATTCGCGATCTTTACCAGAACCGCGCGAATGGGCCCATCTATGCCGCGACGTCCGCGGGCCTATTTGCAAGCCCGGACGGCGGGACGTGGACACGGCTGGCTCTGAACACGCCCGAGGACGGCGTCTACACGGGTGCGAGCTTCGGCGAGGCAGGCGAGGACCTGCTCGCCGCAACCTCCGCAGGGCTGGAACTTTCACGCGACAACGGCCGGAGCTGGCGAGCCGTAGCGATGGACGGGCAGCGCCCTCTCCGCATTCAGCGCATTGTGCCGCACCCCACTGAGGCGCAAGTTGTCTTTGCGGCCACCGAAGCAGGCCTGTTCCGCTCCACCGATGGCGGGCTGAGTTGGGAACGTCCCGGGCGGGGCCTGCCCGTTTCCCCTCTCTCGGACGTATTCCTCGCAGCTCGGAACCCGTTGCAGATCCTGGTCGCTGGCGCAGCGGGAGCATTCTATTCGCTCGATGGGGGCAACTGGTATACCCGGCTGGGCACCACTGCGTTTGACGATTTGCCTATCGGCGTTGCTTCGATTCGAGTTTTAGACGGCCTCCACGTCCTCGCCGCATCCTCGCAGAACGGCCTTTTCCTTCACGACGGCCGTGATTCGGCGCTAGCCTCCACTTCCCCGCCCGCACGCTGATCTCGGCACCGTCCAGTCCCCACAATGCAGCCAGGTCCATCTGACGCTGGCGCTGCAATGTGCTATGTAATTTATGCAATAGATGTAAATTTTTTATAGCGCTTGCTACATTTTCTTGTTGACATCAGAACGTGCGCACAAATATATTTACGCAGTTGGTATATTTGTAATGACAATATCAACAATGGCGCCGCGTTTATCCGCGAGCCAAAAACTTATGGGAGCGAGGGGCTAACATGTTGAAAATGCCTAGAAAACAGACATCCCGAGGGCTTTTTATTCCCTTCTTAACCGCTGCGGCAATGGTTCTTGCGGCAGGCGTTCCTCTTTCAGCCCAGACGATAGAGGATCGGGTGACAGCGCTGGAGGCACGGATTCGGCAGTTGGAGAGTGAACTGGCGACCGTTCGCCAGACGACCACTGGCAGCGCGACGGTTCAGGATGTCGCCGCGAAAAGCGCGAATCCGTTGGTTGGGGCGTCCATCCAACCCGCAGTCCTGACTCAGGTGCCCGTGCAATTGGCTTCGGCCGCGGCCGCACCGGCGGCTCCCGCACCATCCGCTGCCGCCGCGCCTGCGGTGCAGGACAGCATGACCGGAGAGCTGGAGGGACTTAACTTCTTCAAGGGCGTCAAGTTTGGCGGATTCCTCGATGCCTACTACGGCTGGGACTTCAATGATCCAGCAGACGCGACGATCACGCTGGGCGGCACCGGCCTGAAGCGGAACTTCGACTTTAGTCACGATTCGCTGACGCTCAGTCAGGTGGACTTGGAGATGACCAAGGCGGTCGGTGATGCGGCACCCTTGGGCTACATGCTCCAGATGGCGTTCGGTCCCACAGCCAACTTGGTCAACGGCGGCGATTTCAGCACGGGCAACTCCACGGCGGCGCATTTTATGCAGTATTACATGAGCGGGAAAGTCGGCAAGGCGACGCTGGATTTCGGCAAGTTCGTGACGCCACACGGTGAAGAGGTAATTGACAACCGCGCCAACTGGAACTATTCCCGCGGCCTGCTGTTTGCTTTGGCCATTCCGTATTACCACTTTGGATTGCGGGCGACGCTTCCTGCTTCCGACAAAGTGACTTTGGCGGCCTATCTAGTGAATGGATGGAACAACGTAGTTGACAACAAGACGGCAAAGACCCGCGGCTAGCACGCCGTGCTCAATCCCACGAGCAAGAACAGCTACGTTCAAAAATACATCGTGGGACAGGAGCAGCCCAACGCCAGCGGCGTCC
>JBGPJR010000083.1:0-7240 GCA_041485545.1 Terriglobia bacterium | reverse complement strand
TCGAGGCGCGCTTCCGCTTGGCCGTCGCTACAATTTATCTGCGGACCGATCGGTACGCGCAGCGGGACGTCCCAACGCGCCGGTCTGCATCAGGGGGGGCGATACCATGAATTTTGATCCAGGCGCCAAGAAGCTACAGTCCACACTCGACGATTTGAAGCGAAGGCTGCAGCAGGAACGCGAAGCGTCCGAGACGCTGACGCACCACCTTACGGCCCAGCGCGAGCAGAACCGCGTCGTGGAGGACACCCGCCTGAAAAAGCTGGAGCAGGAACTGGCGGCGGCATTACGGGAGCTTACGGATCACAAGGAGGCCGCTGAATCCTTGCGCCAGCAACTGGCCGCCCAGCAGGTCGAAAGTCGCGGGCGGATGCGGAGGCTGGAGCAGGAACTCGCCGAAGCGGAAGACCGTCTGCGGGAAGAACGCACGTCGGCCGAGGACCGCGTGCAGCGGATGGCGGCCGAGCGGGACGAGTCTCGCGATCCAGTTGTGCAGCAGGAGCTGGCTGCGGCTCGTGCCGAGCTGGAATCGCGGCGCCAGGCCCTGGAAGCGCAGGCGCAGCAGTTCGCCGCCGAACGGGAGCAGAGCCTCCAGCAGATCGTGGAGGTGACGGCCAGTGCCCAGGGGCTGCAAGCCGAGGCGGCCGCTGCCCGAGCCGAGCTCGAACGACAGGCGGAGGCGGACCGCGTGGCCGTCGAGCAGCTCACGGCGGAGCGGGACGAGAGCCGGCAGCAGCTAAATGAGGTCGAGTCGCGGACCCGTGCCGTGGAGGAAGAATTCGCCGCCGCCCAGGAGCAGTTCCGAGAGCAGCGCGAAGCGGCTGTGCAGGTGATCGAGCAGTTGGAACGAGAGCGGAGCGAGCGCCAGGGGCGGCTGAGCGAGCTGGAGGCACGGGCGCAGTGGCTGGAGGAAGAGCTGGCGACCGCAAGGGATAAGCTGATGTCCGTTCCCCTCACCTTGATGTTGGTGTCCACGGAGCTGCTGGCGGGGCAGTTCCAGGCGGATCCGGCCATGGTGGAAGCGGTGCGCCACATCCAGTCGCAAAGCCAGAAGCTGTTGGAGGAAGTCCGAGGGCAGCAGGAAAAACAGCTTGCCCCGGCGGACTCGCCGGAGGGGGCCACCACTCCCTCTGCCGATTCCTACCACGCCTGACGGCCCAAGGTGCGAATCGAGCCGCGCGCCTCGACTGTGTTTCATGCACCGTTTCCCATTTCTCGGACTGGCACGTGCCTTTCGGGGTTCGAAAAAAGTGTTAGACAATTCAGGCTCCCTACCGATAAGGTATTGGGGACGAACAGGACGCAGCAGTGGGGCAGGCCCTTCCCCCCGGGGCTGGCTGTCCGATTGCAGGGTCTAGCGCGGCCTTTGGGCAAGTAACGGGTGCCAGTGCCGACGGTTGGCCCGCGAAACGTTTCTGAACGTAGCGAGGGGGTCCATTTGCAGGAGAAGCCAAGGCCTTTTTCCGCGCAGCTTCGCGAGCGGCTGGCGGCCGTTGAGAGGCGAGACTGGGAACTATGGATCCTGGCTCTCGCGACGGTCGTGATTCTTGCCAGCGGGCTGTTCTTCATCCTGCTGCCGACGCTTTTCACGGACCAGGAAACCATCCAGATTCGCGCCAACCTCTCTGCGCCGCTGTTGCTCGGTTTGGTGCTGCTGGTTCTGCTCCTGGTTGCCTACCTGGTTCACAAGCAGATTCAGCTACGCGGGGCGCGGCTGCGCTCCATCGTGGAAGCCTGGAATTTCGAGGTGGCGCACATTCAAATGCTGATGGACCCGCTGACACAGGTGTTCAACCGTTCCTCGCTCGAGGAGGTTCTGGGGAGGGAAATCAAGCGGGTACAGCGCAAACAGGGCACCCTCGTCTTCCTTTACGTCGATGTGAACGATTTCAAGATGGTGAACACGCGCTACGGCCATCTTTCCGGGGACCTCGTGCTTGCGGAGGTGGGAGCCCTGCTAAAACAGTGCGTGCGCGGATCGGACTACGTGGTCCGCATGGGAGGAGACGAGTTTCTGGCCGCCCTGCCGGACACCGATGCACGGGGCGCCGAGATCGTGAAAAGTCGCATCCGCCAGCGCGTAGAGGAATGGAGTCAGAACTCGCCGCTGCCTGGATACCGGCTGGGCCTCAGCGTCGGCATCCAGCCGTTTGATCCCACCCAATCCTTTGACCAAGTGATGGCCGCAGCAGACGCCAAGATGTACGAGGAAAAGAAGACAGCACCGTAGCCGGCACCCTACCTCGCGATCTTTCCGCCTGTCCGCGCCGCTCCCGTTGCCAACCCCCGTGAGCAGATGCAAGCCAAGAAGGCGTGCCCGCGTTCCCACGCGCTGCGGCTATGGGACAAAGGTGACCTCGCTGTCCTCGATTTCGTCACGCGCCAGGGTGCCGGCGGGTTCAGGGGCCAGTGCCTGAGCCATGACTTCATCCATCGTCCTGACATAGTGCAGCGTCAAGCCCTCCAGCTGCTCTGGCTTCAAGTCTTCCTCCACGTGCACGGCGTTCTGCCGGGGCAAAATGATTTCCGCAATTCCGGCGCGCTTGGCTGCCAGCACCTTTTCCTTGATGCCGCCCACGGGCAGCACCAGACCGGTCAAGGTAATCTCGCCGGTCATGGCGACCCGCGGACGCACGCGGCGCTTCTGTAGCAGGGAAACCAGAGCCGTCGCCATGGTGACGCCGGCCGAGGGTCCGTCTTTGGGGATAGCGCCCGCGGGCACGTGCAGGTGGATTTCCTGGTGATCGAAGTAATCCGGCGGCAGATTCCACCCCGCTGCATGCGAACGCACCCAGGTGAGAGCCGCCTGCATGGACTCCTGCATCACCTGGCCCAAATGGCCCGTCATAATGAGGCCGGGCTTGCCGGGCATCTGGTTGGCTTCTACGAACAGGATGTCGCCGCCCGCGGGGGTCCACGCCAGTCCGACCGCCACGCCGGGTTGTTCCGTGCGCTCGGCCACCTCGGTTTCCGGCAGGATCTTCGGCGCTCCGAGCGCCTCGCGCACGGCCGGCCGGTCTACCACGAGCCGCGTCTCTCCGCCCTCGGCAATGCGTCGCGCCTGCTTGCGGCATAGGGCCGCGATATCGCGCTCCAGATTGCGCAGGCCCGCCTCGCGCGTATAGTGGCGGATCATCTCCTGCAGAGCCTCTCCGGAAAACTCCACATTCTCCGGCCCCAGGCCATGCGCTTCCAGCTGCCGCGGAATCACGTGCCGCCGGGCGATCTCCACCTTCTCTTCTTCCGTATAGCCGGGCAGTTCCAGCACCTCCATGCGGTCGCGCAACGCGTCGGGAATCGGGTCCAGCACGTTGGCGGTGGTCAGGAACAGGACCTGGGAGAGGTCAAACGGCACGTCCAGATAGTGGTCGTGGAACAGGTGGTTCTGTTCCGGGTCGAGCGCCTCCAGAAGCGCGGCAGCGGGATCGCCCCGGAAGTCGCGCCCGATCTTGTCCACCTCGTCCAGCATGAAGACCGGGTCCTTGGTTCCGGCGCGGCGAATTCCCTGGATGATCTGTCCCGGCAGCGCTCCGATGTAGGTGCGGCGGTGGCCGCGGATTTCGGCTTCATCGTGCATGCCGCCGAGCGAAATGCGCACAAACTTGCGCCCCAGCGCCCGCGCAATGGATTTGCCGAGTGAGGTCTTGCCGACTCCGGGGGGGCCCACGAAGCAGAGGATGGGCCCTTTCATCTCCGGCTTCAGTTGCAGAACCGAAAGGTATTCCAAAATCCGCTGCTTGACCTTGGCCAGATTGTAATGGTCCGCTTCCAGGATGGCGTGGGCCTCCTGGATGTGCACCGGTTGCTCCGTCTTCTTGCTCCAAGGGAGGGTGACCAGCCAGTCCAGATAGGTGCGGCTCATGGTGTACTCGGCAGAAGCCGGAGACATCTTGCTGAACCGCTGCAGCTCGCGCAGCGCTTCCTTTTCCGCTTCCTCCGGCATGCCTGCCTCAGCGATTTTCTGCTTCAGATCCTCGCCCTCGCGCTGCTCCTCCTCGCCTCCCAGTTCTTTCTGGATGGCCTTGAGCTGCTCGCGCAGGTAGTACTCGCGCTGGCCCTGCGCCATCTGGTCCTGGACCTGGGACTCAATCTTGCTGCGCAGCTCCAGCATCTGCCGTTCCGCGATGAGGTAGCGGTTGACCATCTCCAGACGCTTGCCGGCGTCCAGCGTTTCCAGCAATTCCTGGCGCTGCACGGTGCTCAGGGAGCTGAGAGCGCCGGCCACAAAATCGGCAATCCGGCCTGGTTCCTGGATGGTCTGGATCATAGCCTGCAACTCGTCAGAAAGGTTCGGAGACGCGGCGACGACCTCCCGAAAAATTGCGACCACGCTGTTCCGGAGCGCGTCCGCTTCCGGCGTTGCCTCGGGCGCTGTCTCGTCCAGAGCAGCGATCTCCGCCTTCAGAAAGGGCTGCTGCTGGGGGAAGTGCGCCAGCCGGATGCGCCGCAAGCCCTCGGCGAAGATGAACAAGCTCTGGTTGGGCATCCGGATGATCTTGTGCACGATGGCCAGGGTGCCCACGTCGTAGAGATCCGAGGGCTGCGGGTTCTCCTGGCTGGAGTCCCGCTGGGCTGCAACGGCGATGATTTTCTCTTCCCCTAGCGAGTGGATCAGCTCCACGGAGCTTTCCCGTCCAATGGTCAGCGGGAGCACGGCGTGAGGATACAGCACGGTATCGCGCAGGGGCAGCACCGGCACTTCTTTTGGCGCCGCGCTATACTTCCCGATATCGAAGACCGTCGTTTCTGGTGAAATTTGGTTGATATAGTTAGTTGCCATGGCTCCTCCGCCCTGGGGGAACTGTGTCCGCTGGTGCCGAAACCTCCTTCTAATTAACTCAGCTATAACTTTAGATGCCGGATGAGCAAGAAGGGTGCCACGCGAGCTCGATCTCGCTTGCGAGACGAACCACTGCGCCTGCCTGAATCCAAGCGGAGACATGCGGCCGGCCAAGTTTACGATACGGTGGGATAACAGCCCAGGACGCGGAGAAACTCCGTAATTTCAGCTAAATGTTTCAGCGCGTTGCGGGCAACCGGCGCGGCGGGATCGCCCAGAAAGTCCAGATAGAACAGGTATTCAAACGGGCGGCCGCGCAGCGGGCGGGACTCAATCTTGGTGAGGCTGATGTCGCGGAGCGCGAAAACACTCAGGCAGCGGAACAGCGCACCCGGCAGGTTGCGCGTCGCGAAAACGATGGATGTTTTCCTCCGGCCCGCCGCCGCGTATTTTTCCGGGCGGCGCGCCAGCAGGAAGAATCGCGTGTAATTTTCCTTTTCATTGCCGATGTCCCGAGCCAGGATGCGGGCGCCGTAGACTTCGGCGGCGACTCGGCTGGCAATCGCGGCGGAGTCTGTCAATTTCTTTTCCATGAGCATCTTAACGCCGCCGGCGGTGTCATAAAAAGGGACTAACTCCCAGTTCCGGTGTCGCCCCAGGAATCGCATGCACTGCTGGAACGCGATGGGCAGCGAATAGACTTTGCGCACGGAGCGGAGCGATACTCCAGGCGGCGCGATGAGGTTGTGCGCGATCCGCACATTGGTTTCGGCAATGATCGGGAGGCGGTGCTTCAGCAGCAGATCGTAGTTTTCGTGAAGCGACCCGGCCAGCGTGTTCTCGATGGCCACCGTGGCGTAGTCGATCTTGCGGTTCGCCAGGGCGCGGAACAGCGCCGGAAAGGTCGGCAGCGGAACCATCTCAAAGGAGCCGCGCACCAGCCGCGCGGCCGCCATCTCATGGAAGGCGCCGCGCTCCCCCTGGATTCCTACTCGTACTTTGCGCTTCAACCGCTGCCTCCGGCCTCTTCTTCAGCCAGTCGATGTTCATCGATGTGCCGCATTGATTATGCTGATCTGAAGCGTTTGAGGCAAGGCAGTTTCCCCAGGGAAGCCCTGGGAAGAGAAGCCACCGCCCTCGGCGCTCGGTTTGGGAACCGCTCGGAGCCTAAGGTATAATTTCGCGCCGTGGACACGTTGCTAAACGAAGTGGAGGTTCGGGTGCTGGGCTCGCTGATCGAAAAAGAAGTTACCACGCCGGATTACTACCCGCTCTCCTTGAACGCGCTGGTCAACGCATGCAACCAAAAATCCAGCCGCGAACCGGTGATGAGCGTTAGCGAGGACGAGGTCCGCGACGCGCTCCAGAGCCTGAACCAGAAGGGCCTGGCCGGAGCTACCAGCACCGCAGAGAGCCGGGTGACCAAGTTCGAGCACCGCCTCGGGGAGGCTTTCAATCTGGGCCGTCCTGAGACGGCTGTCTTCTGCGTCTTGCTCTTGCGCGGCCCGCAAACCCCGGGCGAACTGCGGGGCCGCACCGAGCGCCTGTACCGCTTTGAGGATCTGGACCAAGTGCAACATGCGCTCGAGCGCCTGATCGAGCGCGAGCCGCCCCTGGTGGTCCTGCTGCCGAGGCATCCCGGCACAAAAGAGGCTCGCTATGCGCACTTGCTTTCTGGCGAGCCGCCCATCACCGATTCGCCATCGTCCGGCGCCGCCGCGGCCGCAAGCAGTTCCGCTGACCGCGACCGGATTGCGAGCCTGGAGGAACAGGTTTCCCGGATACACCAGGAGATTTCCGAGTTGAAACGACAGTTCGCCGAATTCAAACAGCAGTTCGAATAGAGCGTGAGGAGGCAGCCATTCAACAATTCACTCACAAGATCCGCGTCTACTGGTCCGATTGCGACCCGGCCGGCATTGTGTTCAACGGCAACTTTATCCGGTACTTCGAGACGGCCGAAGAGGAGTTATACCGTGCGGTCGGCACGCCGCGCCAGCAGTTGTTTGACCGCCTGCAAATCGCCTTTCCGCGCGTCGAGACTTGGGCGCGCTTCCGCAAACCCACCCGCCTGGGCGATCTGATCGCCGTCACAACCTGGATCGAGAAGCGCACCGAGAAGTCGCTGCTGTTTTGCTTTGAAGTGCGGCGCGACGGGGAGCCGGAAGTGATTGTCGAGGGCAGCTACTGGGTGGTTTGCGTCAACCTTGGCCGGTTTCAGTCGATCCCCGTGTCGCCCGAAATACTGGAACTGCTAAAGGATTACCTGCCACCGCTCTCCCGCCGCAGCCGCGACGGCCGGGACGTGCATCCCCACCGCGACGTGGCTCCCTAACGCAGCAGCTCTTCCAGGCGGATGGACTGGCCCGTCTTGGCGTCGCGGTATTTGACGATCACCGGCGTGTAGAGCGAGAGATTCCACTCCTGGCCTTTCCCCTTGGAGATGGCGCGGGAGCCGGG
>JBGPJR010000082.1:0-7313 GCA_041485545.1 Terriglobia bacterium | reverse complement strand
GGCGAGCACCAAGGTAAAGCGCCCATGACTTTGCGGCGGTTTCGTACCGCTTGTCCTGGACAAGAAAATCGACGTATTGCTTTGCCAGCCGGTCGTCCGCGTAACCATGGGAGGCCACCCATCGCCACACGTTGACGGCATCTGTAATGTTGCCGCCGCCGATGACGTAGCGAAAATAGGCCCGGGAGGCGCGCTGGCCTGCAGGCAGGCCGTGGCTCAGGATCTCAGTCGCCGCTATTTTTTTCCCCGCGTACCAATTGAAGACGAGATCGTCGTAGAGATCCGTTTTTCCCAATAGGCGAGAGGTCTGTTGAAGCGCCCACTTGTCATCCTGAGGGGTGTAGTAAAAATCAGCCGCCCTCATTAGCACAGGCGGGACGTCCGGGCCCAGAGCCAGTGCGTTTGAGAAGCAATATTTGGCTTTTTCGATACTTCCCGACCTCCACATCGCCTCTCCGAGGTCGCACCAACGACTTGGGCTGTTCGGGTCCCTGCGGAGGGCTTCCAGAAGGTCGGCCGTGGGCACCTCTGCTACGTTCCCTCTGTGCTCGAGCGTTTGGGCGTCCAGGACCGCATCCGTGTCACAGATGCCAAAACGGCAAAACAACCGTTCCGCTGTGCGGTCACTTCGGAAGGCGAACTCAAATAGAATCCACGCCGGTGTATAAACAATCAGTAGGCAGCTAAAAACAATCCCCCATCTCTTGAAAAAGGTTCGCGCTGGAACAGCCGGAGCCGGGCCGGCCGGCCCCGGGTGAAACGGAAGGCGAGCAGAAATTCCAGAAATCCAGGCCAATACCAGGGCGTTTGCGGGGATGTACGTGTTGAAATCCGCAAGGCTGTGGATGGCTATTGCCGTCATGGCGCCAGTGCATCCCAGTGCGAGATAGCGGATATTACGGTGGGGGCCGTGCGTCGCGACACGGAGGGCGTTCCTGAAAATGGGTAACATCAGGCAAGCGAGGATAGAAAACCCAACGAGGCCCAGCTCGGCAGCCAGTTGCAGATAGTCGTTCTCGGCAAACGAAAAGGCGCTGTCGATGACCGCGGTCTGGTATTTCAAGAACGCAGTCTCATAGTTACCCAGACCACAGCCAAACAACGGGTAAGCGCCGATCAGGCGCAGGGTGTTGCCCCAGATCAGCCAACGCGCCGGGCGGGCGGGCAATTCAGTAGAGAGGCCCGCAAAACGCCGCACGAGCTCGTCCGGAGGCAGAAAGAAAAGCGCCAGCAGGAAAAGAGCGGCGAGACCGGCCAGGGCCAGCCATCTCTTCCATGCTTGGAGCCTGGCCCCGAGGGCCAGAGCTCCCATCACGAAGAGTCCACAAAGGCCGGCCACAAGACCCATCCGCGACAAGGAGTAGAGCAGCCCGAGGAAAATGACTGCGGCGACGGATAGAGCCGCGCAGGCCTTGAGGGCGGGCAAGGTTGAGGGAGGGAGGCGTGAATCGCCACGCTTGAAGAGCGCGATCGCATACATTACGGCAAGCGGTAAGACCATCTCCAACAGGCCGGCGAAGTGGTTTTTGCTTCCGTAGGTGCCCTCCGTCGATTCGGCGCCGCTCGCATTTTGCAGGAGCCCCAAGCCGGCTTCCAGCGCCGCAATAACGACTAACGGAATCACCGGCGCCCAGGCTCGCTGCGAGGAGCGGCCGGCGATGTCGCGGATGAGGAGAAAAATAAGCGTGTACCCGACGATCCGGAAAAGGTAAGCGAAGGTCGTAGCGGGGGCGATGCTAAGAGACGCAAACCCTACCGGCTGGGTGACAGTTCCCAGGTTGTCGAGAATGTACGCCCGGGCAGGAGATAGGATTCTCAGCAGAAACAGAGGCAGGGGAACCAGTTGCAACGCCACGTAGGAAGGGAGCAGCAGCACCATCCATCGGAGCCATGGCTCGCTGGACGGCGCGGGATCGGCGGGCGGGCTACGCAGCCAATATACAATGGCCACCAGCCCGAGTAGCAGCAGACAGGTATTCCAACCGGTGAGGAGGACGCCCCCGTACCAGAAGGCGGCGCAACCCAGCGCAATCGTCAGGAGGCCTAGATAGGATGCCTGCGAGGCTCGGTTCAACATGCCGGATGTAGCGATGCCGGCGATCTGATCACGTCAGTTTCGGGGTCCGACCTTTGACGCCTGACACACTCCGTGCCTGCACCTGTCCTCGTTGCAGCAAACACCACCGCAGCAGACCTGGTTGTTGCCGCAGCAAACGCTATTGCAGCAGACCCTGTTCCCGTTGCAGGACGTGGTGCCGCAGCAGATATCGTTGTTCTGTGCGCAGAAGTTTGAGCCTGGGCAACATTTTCTGCCCGAGGCGCAGGAAGTGCCGGCGCTGGCGCCGCAGCAGACCCCGCTCCCGGGTATACAGAAGGGCGTTGGGCCTGTCGTGCAGCATTTTTGGGTTCCGGTGCAGGAGCTGGTGGCGCTGGTGCCGCAGCAGACCCCGGTCGAGGGTATACAGAAGGAATTGTTGCAGCATTTTTGGCTTCTAGTGCAGGTTGTGCCGCCGCAACGGTCCCCGCGATCGCGCTCGTTCTGTTGCGCGCCCGCCTGCTTGACCCCAAGAACGCCAAGAATGCCGCCGGCCAGGGCGCCGCCGAGCAGCCTAAGCGCCTGCCGCCGCGGCATCGGACCTGCCAGGGTGCGAGCAACATCATCCAGAAGATAGCGCATGGTCTGTTTCCTTTCCTTTACCCAGCCCTTCTTGGGCCAGTGCCACGATGGCCGCTGGTCCAATGGCCACGTCTTTCAAAATGACGCCATCTTTACCGATCAGAAAAGCCACCGGAGTCGTGAAGATCGCGTACTGCTTTGACAGTCTCCATTTTTCTTGAATCACAACCGGGAACCGGATTCCGTGCTGCTCCACCTTGCGGCGATTTTCCGCGGCCTCTCCGCGACCGGCCATGATAAAAGCCAGACCGTTCTCACTGTGCTCTCGATGCAGGCTTGCCAACTGCGGCCCCAGTTCGTCGCAAGGTCCACAGTGGGGGTCACTGAACACAAGAAGCACCCGCCGGCCGCGATAATCTTTCAGGGAAACCAGGCGGCCGTGAATGTCGGGGAGCTGGAAAGCGGGCGCGGGGACGCCGGCTTTCAGCCCATCCCGCGCGATGCGGCTTTCGCTGAGCGAATGCGCGCCGGGAAGACGCCGCGGCCCGTGCGGATCAGCCCCGGCCCGATTCGCACCTGGCTCGGCGGCAACCGCCTCTTGCGCCAAGGCTGGAACCTTTTCGGCGCCTACCGCGATCGGCTTGGCCACCCGCCCCTCTCCATCCAGCAAGTAGGCCACCGGCGTTCCCATGGTTTGAAAGGGCTCGGGTGGCTGGCGGTCCTTCAGCGGCAGGATGGGACACTTCAGGCCATGCTCCGCGGCCAGCTTGCGGTTTGATTTGGCATCGTCATGAGCGAGGAGCAGCAGTTGTAAATTCTGCTTCTCGAAATCACTCTGCAAGCGCGCCAGGTCCGGGGCGATAAGATCGCAGAAGCCGCACTTGGGGCTCCAGTTGACCAGCAAGACCCGCTTGCCCCGAAAGTCCTCGAGTCTCACCATCTCCCCGTTCAGGTCACGGAGACTAAAGGATGGAAAGGCTGTGCCTACCGGGAGTCCTGTTATCTCGGGCTGCTCACCAGCGGTCGCGCGCTGCTGCTCCAGTTGGTCCAGTTGGTCCAGGCGCAAGAGGATGCGCCCTTGCTGCTTCACGATCTGGTAAAGCCCCAGCCACAGGCTCACCAGGATCAGAATCAGCAACGCAACAACAAGCATTGAACACTCCTTAAATCAAAAAGACCGAACCGGGGGGGAACCGCATCGATTGCAAATATCAAGCGATGATAACAGGGCCCTGGCTAAGAAGCAATGGTATTTCCGCGCTGGAACTCGCCGCAAAGAAAGGCCTGGGGTTGCATTTGTGAAGCAATTGTATGGGGCCGTCACCCAGCCTGCGAACTCTTGTTGGAACGCGTTGGACAGATCGCTCTCACTGCTTTAACTCTCCGCATGAGTAACAGTACGAGATGTCGCGACGATGCTCAGCATTGTAGTACAAAGGTCAGATCCGGTTGTTCATCCTGCGGGCTGGGACAGATTTGACTCTAGCGCGTTTGCACGGAGGGGCCGTACGGGCCGGGCGCTGGAATGCCCCTCACCGCGACAACGGATTCCAGCGTCTGGACCATCTGTGGCGCCAGGACCTTCTGGGAAAACCGCGCCGCCAAGGCGTGCTCGGCAGCGGCGCTTCGGGGAGCGGCGCCGGCCTGGGAGCTTTTGAGAATGTGCTGGATCACCGCCTCTACGTCCCCGTGCCCGGCCAGCCGGACGCTGCCGTTGAGCGGGGCCGAGTCCACGAGATCCACAATATGGCTCTGCCGCGGCCCGATGTACAGAAAGGGAGTGCCCACCGTGAGGATATTGTAGATCTTGCAGGGGTGGACGATTCCCACGAACGGATCGCCCATGACCACGACGTGCAGGTCCGCCGCCGACAGCGACCCGGCCAGTTTCCGCAAAGGCTGGTAAGGCAGGCAGACCACATTGCTCAGGCCCCGAGTCCCGGCGAGCCTGCGGACCTTTTCAAACTCGCTGCCGCCGCCCACGAAGCAAAAGACGATCTCGGGGTGGTCCGCCAGCCGCACAGCGGCTTCGAGCAGCGTGTCCAGGGGATGGCAGGGACTGTGATTTCCCGAGTACATCACGACATACTTGTCCGACAGCCCGTGATCCTGCCGGAAAACCTGCCGGGCGTTGGGATCGCAGAACGCGGCCTCGTCGTGCGACCAGGGGGGAATGATGGTGATCTTGTGTCCGGGAACGCCTTTGCTGCGGATTCGCTCCCTCATGAACCGGTCGAGAACAACGACTCTCTCGGACTGCCGCAGGCTGTGGCGCAGCATCCGGGCCAAGGCGCGGTTCACCCAAGACTTCTCGCGCAGCCAGCCTGCCGCCACCGCCTCGTCGGGGTTGAGGTCCATGACCCAAAACACGAAAGCCCCGCCCTTGAGCTGGGTGAAAAGAGCCGCCACGAATGAGAGAAGCGGCGGCGAGGTCATTCCCACGACCACATCAAAAGCCGGCAAACAGAGCAGCAGGAAAACGCAACTGACCAGGAAGCTGGCAAAGTTCAAGGCCCGCCGCCAACGCGTCGTCTTGCCCAAACCCAGGCAGGGAATGCGCAGAATCCGAACACCCTGCCAAGACTCCTTCCGCGGAAATTGCACCCGCGGATCGTCATACGCCCGCCGGCTGGCGACTACCGTGACGGAGTGCCCTCGCTCGACCAGTTCTTTTGCCAGGTTGCTGGCGATTTGGGCGGTGGCGACTACGTCCGGGTAGAAGGCTTGGTTGAGCAGCAGGACTCTCATAGGTTATGCGCCGGCCCAGGCGGCGCCTCAGCGCGATTCCATCTCGGCCAGGGCCGGCCGGCTCTCCCGGGCCCCGGTATTCTCCGATTTCAGCAACAGGCAGCGGCCCATCACCAGCACGTCCATCCTGGTGCGAAGGAAGCACGCCAGCGCGTCCATAGGAGTATTGACAATAGGCTCATTCTCGTTGAAAGAAGTGTTCAGCAATACCGGCACTCCGGTCATCTCGCCGAAGCGGTGGATCAGTCTCCAGTAGAGCGGATTGGCATGGCGCTCCACCGTCTGCAGCCGCCCGGTCCCGTCCTGGTGGGTCACCGCCGGAATGCTCTCGCGGCGGTGCGGCTTGATCTTGTACGCCATTACCATGAAGGGCGAAGGCTGGACGGTTTCGAAGTAGTCGGCCGTGGACTCCGCCAGAACGCTGGGGCAGAACGGCCGGAACGGCTCGCGGCGCTTGATGCGGCTATTGAGGATGTCCTTCATCTCGGACCGCCGGGGATCGGCCAGGATGCTCCGGTTCCCCAGAGCGCGCGGGCCGAACTCCATCCGCCCCTGAAACCACCCCACTACCTTGCCCGCGGCGATCTCGGCCGCCGTGCGCTCCACGCACTCCTGCTCGGAAAGCCGGTGGTAGAGCGCCCCGGCGTCATCGAGCGTCCGTTGGATCTCTGCGTCTCCATACTCGGCGCCGTAAGAGGCGTGGCGCATGACGAACGAGCGCGGCCGGCCCAGGAGCTGATGCCAGACATACAGGGCCGCGCCGATCGAGGTGCCGGCGTCATTGGCGGCCGGCTGCACAAACACTTCCTGGAACGGCGTCTGCTCCAGGAGCTTGCCGTTGGCCGCGCAGTTGAGGGCCACTCCGCCGGCCAGGCAAAGCGCCTTCCGCTTCGTCTGCCGGTGGATGTGCCGCAGCAGCGCGAAGTAATTCTCTTCGAGGACCGCCTGCACGGAAGCCGCCAGATCGGCGTCCCGGGCCTGCACGGCGCTGCCGGGCGGGCGGGACGGCCCGAACGTCTCGGACATCTTCTGCGAGAAGATGGCTCCCAAGACCGGCTCCACTCCGTCCCACGAGAGATCCACGCCCTGCGTATGGTGGGTGAAATAATCCAAGTTCAGCCGGAGCTGTCCGTCGCGGAAGCCGACGATTTCGCGCACCTGAGGCGCGAAGCGCGGCTCGCCGTAGGCCGCCAGCCCCATCATCTTGTATTCGTCCCCGTATTTCGGGAACCCGAGGTACTGCGTAAAGGCGGTATAAAAAATACCGAGCGAATGGGGGAACCGGGTGGAACCCAGGACCTGAATCCGGCTGCCGGCGCCGGCGCCCCACATGACGCTGGTAAAATCGCCGAACCCGTCGATGGACGCCACGGCGGCCTGTTCGAACGGCGATGCAAAGAAGGCGCTCGCCAGGTGCGCGCGGTGGTGCTCCACGTGGTGCAGGGTGGTTCTCCCGGGAGTTCCAATCCCCATGGAACTCAGCTCGGAACCCAGCCGCGCCACCCGCAGGTTGTTGCTCGCCCTTCCCTTCAGCCGCGTCCAGTGAATCGGCCGGAGAGCCACCCGCAGCGCCTTGCGCCACAAGTGGGCCCGCGGGTCCCGCGAGACTGCGATGTGCGCCAGGTCGTCCGGATCGCGGCCGGCGAGGCAGGCCGCCGCCGCGAGCGCCGGAAACCCCGCCCAATGCTTCACCCGGTTCAGCCGCTCTTCTTCGATGGCAAACGCCAGCTCGCCATCCACCAACAGCGCCGCCGCTGCGTCCCCGTGGAACGCGTTCAACCCCAATACATTCATGCCGCCGCCACCCTCCCCTCGAATACGCTTCGCAATGTCCTCGCCCAGGCCAGGGACACTTTGCTGATTTCAAACGTCTCCATCATGCAGGTCTCGTCAAGGCGCTGAAGCTTGGCCCGCCATTCATCATCGACCATCCGCTCTCGCAGAAACT
>JBGPJR010000081.1:0-7431 GCA_041485545.1 Terriglobia bacterium | reverse complement strand
CTGCTGCGCCGGGTTCTATAAGCCGTTCCGGCTACGGGCTGGTATCCTCTTGGATCGCCCTCCATTAATAGGAACACGCCGGCGGGCGAAAAAGTTGCTTGACCCTCGTGCCGCGGCACCCGAGTCGAACGATGACGAGCCCGAGCGAGCCTGGCAGGGGCATTCGTACTATAATCCTGGTTTCTGTCCTACGAAGGGAGCCGCTTGGCATACGAAGACTTGCGGGAGTTCATCCGGGCACTGGAGCGGTCGGGCGAGCTGAAGCGTATTGGCACTGAAGTAGACCCGGTGCTGGAAATATCCGAAATTGCCGACCGCATCTCCAAGCGTGGCGGCCCCGCGCTCTTGTTTGAAAACGTCAAGGGCAGCCGCATTCCCGTGCTCATCAACGCGTTCGGCTCGCCCCGCCGCACGGCCATGGCGCTGGGAGTGGAATCGGTGGAGGAGGTCTCCGAGCGCGTGCGGGAACTCATCCATACACAGCCTCCGGAAGGGTTTCTGGGCAAGCTGAAGATGCTGCCGCGGTTGGTGGAGCTGGGCTCGTTCGTCCCGAAGCGTGTCCAGGACGGTCCGGCCTGTGAGGTCGTCCGCCAGGAAGACTTCTCCTTGAGCGACCTGCCGATCCTGCAGTGCTGGCCTCAGGATGCCGGACGTTACATCACCTTCGGTGTGGTCTTTTCTCGCAACCCGGAATCCGGGACGCGCAATTGCGGACTCTATCGCATGCAGGTGTTCGATGATCGCACCACCGCCATGCACTGGCAGATTCACAAGCACGGCGCGGAGCATTTCCGCCGAGCGGAAGGAACCCCCGGCAGCCGGCGCATGGAAGTGGCGGTGGCGATTGGCACCGACCCGGCGGTGACATTTGCTGCCGTCGCTCCACTGCCACCAGACGTCGATGAGATGTTGTTTGCGGGCTTCTTGCGCTCGAAGCCCGTCGAAATGATGCCCTGCCGGACCGTGGACGTGGAGGTGCCCGCCACCGCCGAGATCGTGCTCGAAGGGTATCTGGACCTGGACGAGCGCCGCCGCG
Source organism: Terriglobia bacterium (assembly GCA_041485545.1). Classification (GTDB taxonomy): domain Bacteria; phylum Acidobacteriota; class Terriglobia; order 2-12-FULL-54-10; family 2-12-FULL-54-10; genus DATMAF01. Next base: position 6,395 of record JBGPJR010000081.1, on the reverse strand, counting down.
AAGGGCCCTTCGGCGACCATACCGGTTTCTATTCCCTGGCCGATGATTACCCGGTCTTTCATATCACCGCCATGACGCACCGGCGCGACCCCATCTACTCCACCACGCTGGTAGGAAAGCCTCCTATGGAAGACTGCTACATGGGCCGGGCGATCGAGCGCATCTTTCTGCCCCTGATGCAGCTCCAGTTGCCCGAGATCGTGGACGTACACATGCCCTTTGAAGGGGTCTTTCACAACCTGATGCTCGTTTCGATCCGCAAGGCCTACCCCGGACACGCGCGGAAGGTGATGAATGCCATCTGGTCGCTGGGCCAGGCGATGTTCACCAAATGCGTCGTGGTCGTGGACGAAGACGTGAATGTCCAGGACGTGCGGGAGGTGGTCTGGAAGGCTCTGAACAACATCGATCCGGAGCGCGACATTCAGTTTGTGCTGGGGCCGGTGGACTCGCTGGATCATGCCAGCCGGCTGGCAAACTTCGGCTCCAAGATGGGTGTGGACGCCACGCGCAAGTGGCCCTCAGAAGGTTTTGCTCGGCCCTGGCCGGACGAACTGCGCATGGACCCGCGCATCCAGGCTTTAGTGGACGGCAAGTGGGATAAGTTGGGGCTGTAGGCGACCTGCCGGAGGGGCGTCCCAGCGGCGCTAGATCGGCTTCACTAGGATTGCAGCAGTGAAGTCTTGCGCCGCAACCGGAATCCAAGATACAAGAGCGCGGCAGCTACCAGGAACACCCCAAAGATCCAGGGGCCGAGGCGGACCAACAATTCCCAAGACCTCCGCCCGTAGAGCGCCGCGAGTGTCCCTAAAACTGTGTAACGCAGTAGCCGACCGAGGGAAATGGCGAGCAGGAACCGGAAGAAGGGGTAGCGCACTACGCCCGCGCCAATCAGGAACAGTTTGAAGGGCGTTGGCGGAGGCAGAACGGAGGCGAGGATCAGCGCGCCGAATCCGGATCTTTCTATCCGCTGCCGGATTTGCTCCAGACGCGCCAAAGTCCCGGGATTTCGCAGGAAGGCCTCCTCCCCTTTCAGCACGGCAAAGTACAAAGCGGAGGCGCCTGCCACCGAGCCGAGCGTCGCTATGGCCACGTAGGTCGGCGTCTGAGCCGGACTAAAAATGATCAGGGAGATCAGCCAGAAGTCCACGCCGCCGGCTAGCGAAAGGAATGACGAATCTAGAAACGCGGCGGGCGCCAGCCCCCACCCTCCCCACGGGACTACCACCTGCTGGATCCAGGCAGCGAGCTGATTCAGCCAGGGCAAATCGATGACTCCCTTAGAAGCGGCCCGTAACGATCCTGTGGTTGGGGCTTTCGGCCAGCTGCGGGACGGCCGTTTCCGCGCCGCTGCTTAGCGAAAGCTCTTGAGGGCCGCGTTCTCATCCTCATACACGTCAAACACCGTGAGCAGTTTCGTAATCTGTAAGAGGTCGTGAACCTTCGTGGTCAGGTGCAGCAGCTTCAACTGGCCCTGCTGGCCGGTGACGCTGGTAAACCCGCTGACCAACGCGCCCAAGCCGGAACTGTCAACGTAGTGGATGCCAGCCAGGTTCAGCAGAACCCTTTTTTGGCCGCGTGCAACCAGAGCCTGCAGCGTTTCGCGCAGCATGGCAGTCGCCTCGCCGAGCACAATCCGCCCTTCGAGATCCACAATCGTCACGCCGTCCACCTGGCGCGTGTTTACCTTTAAGCTCATCGTGTGTTCCTCCTCACCAACCTTGGGTAAAAACTTGACCATGCGCACCTCCGTTGCTCGGGAGGCGGCGCGGCGGATGGTCACTTGATCCATCAAGGCCTGCATCATTAAGATGCCGCGGCCCGATTCTTTCATCAGGTTCTCGGGACGGCAGGGATCGGGAATCGACCGCGGGTCAAAGCCCTTCCCTTCGTCCCGGACAGAGACTTGCAAGGCCCCCCGGTTCAATTCGGCGCGCAGAAAGACCTTTTTGCGCAACTGGCTCCGGTTGCCGTGGAGCACCGCGTTAATGACGCTCTCGCGCACGGCCATCGCCACCTCGTTCTGCTGCTGCTCCGTGCAACCGGCTTGCTCGCAAAACTGGGCCACCAGCCGTTCCGCCAGGTCGGCGCTCTTCAGGCAGCTCTGCAGGACCACCTCCAGCTTCCGGATGATCCCCGGTGGCGCCGTTCTACAAGAGCCATTTTGGCGAGTCATCGCGCAAAACCTCAGTTTACATACTACCTCTGAATTGTCAAAGACGGAGACGGCGCGTAGCGGGTCAATTTCGGTCGCAACCCAAGGCTCGCCGGAGATGTCATTCCGCGAGACCACTACCATGCGGCGCACGTGCTTGTCTGCCTGCGGGTACAGTGTTATTCTCCAACTTCTCCTACAACAAGAGAATTGCGAGGCCAGCACATCCGTGAGAGCAGTCGTACAGCGGGTTTCCCGAGCGGCAGTACGAGTCGAATCGCGAACCGTGGCGGAAATTGGCGCTGGTCTGTTGGTGCTGGTAGGAATTAGCGCGAACGACACTCCGGAGGCTGCCCTCTACCTGGCGGAGAAAGTGGTGGACCTCCGAATCTTCCCCGATTCAGAAGGCAAAATGAACCGTTCGGTTTGCAGCACGCAAGGCGGAGTACTGGCGGTGTCGCAATTCACTTTGTTTGGCGACGCGCGGAAAGGCAGGAGGCCGAGCTTTATCCGGGCAGCACCGCCGGAGCAAGCGGAGGCTCTCTATGAGAGCTTTCTCGAGGCGCTGCGGGCCCACGGCGTGCGTGTCGAAAGCGGCATCTTCCGCGCCAGGATGGAAGTCGAGCTGGTCAACGACGGCCCGGTAACCATCCTGCTCGACAGCGAAAGACTGTTCTAGAACCGATAGTCCTGGGCCAGTGCAAAAGGATTGCTACTCTTCCCTCCCCACGGCCCTCCTCACGGCGCGGGTGCAGGAGAAGGGGCGGGCGCGAACTTGGCATCATCCACCGCAAGGTTTTGCTGCACCTGGTCGAGTTGAATCGTGGTCCGGGAATTAGTTCCAGCCAGGGTGATCTTGAACGGCACCTGAACGCCATTCACCGCGCGGTAGTCCGCGTAATCCACGCGGGCGGGCAGGCGCCCGAGCGCGGTTTCCGTAAAATGCATCATGCGCAGCAGCATTCCATTCTGCTGGTCAATATAGAGCCGGATCGGCGGGTGTCCCGCGGCCGAGCCGTTGAGCACGTAGGCATCGCGGTCGCCCACCTTCTCGGGACGCCCCGCACGCCATTGTGTATAGATGGATTTGGCGTTTGCGGCTAGATACAGGTCGTCTTCCAACTTCACGCCTTCCAGGTCCCCTCCTCCTCCGGGCCCTCCCGCCGGGGAAGCCAGCCTGATATTCCCGTTATAGCCCACAGCGCGATCGCCATTGGCGGCGTGGGTGATCATGAGACGTTTATCGGGAGCCTTGACGTAGATCTCCACGGGAACTGCTTGTCCATTCGCGGTCGTCACAGTCCCCTTGGCCACGCGTGTCGTAATCTTTGCGATGGCGTCGGCGCCACCCAGCGCCTGGAGGTACCGGTCGATCAGTTCCGCCGCGGGCGGCGGTTGGCGGCCCGCCTCACCAGCGGCTGCCAGCGGCGCCGTCGGCGCGCCGCTATCACTGATGAGGGGAGTGCCCACGGGGCTGTCGCTCCCGCGATGGCATGTATAACAGGTCACCGTGACGCGGCCGTTGAAGTTATCTTTGTTGATGTTCATTACCATCTGCATCATGCGGCGAGCGGTCTGCTTGGTCTGCTTGTCGTCGGAGTCGTTGGCGTCTTCCACATGGCAAAAGGTACACTGCGCTCCGAGCGATGCCGCCACAAACCGCATCGTGGGGAGGAACTGATCCGCCGGGATGTCCTTGAGCACCTGAACGTTCTTGAACGTCTCCCCCGCGGTTCGCGCTGCGGGCGCAGCGCCTCCCGGCTGTGCGCCCCCGGTCTGTCCCTGGGCGCTGGTCAACAGCGGCGCCAGAAACATAACCAAAACTACGGGGAAGATTGATCCAATAGTTGTCGCAAATCTGCTCATGATGCCTCCACAAATACTGACTGCGCCAGAGTATACCAGATTGGACAAAAATTGGGACCGCTGTAGAAAGGGTCGGTCCAAACCGGCGTATAATACGGAACAGCCGAACTCCTCATCGGAGGCGGAGGACCCAGTTTCTGGGGCGCAGTCCCGGTCGGATCCGGGACGGGGTACTTTCAAGCCCTAGCCCGTCAGCTAACTCCGCAGGCGGAATTTGGGAGTCACCTCGTTGGTGTGTGCGAGGTGGACAGGAGATCCTCCGTGGACAATTCAAACGGTTCCGGCACCACGCGCGTGGTGGTGGCGACGACCGCTCTGCTGTCGTTCATTTCCTTCTGGCGGGGCGCCGCCATTGTCCTCAATGACATGGGTTCCTCGGCCTTTTACGCCGGCGCCATCGCCGAGCAGGCCATCGGCAAATCGGCGCCCTGGTTCATTCTGGCCATTATGCTGCTGGCCTATGCCGTCCGTTCTCTCTACATCGAAAGCTGCAGCATGTTCGTGCGTGGCGGGGTGTATCGAGTCGTCAAAGAGGCCATGGGCCCGAAGCTGGCCAAGTTTTCGGTTTCGGCGCTCATGTTTGATTACATCCTAACGGGTCCGATCAGCGGCGTCTCGGCGGGCCTGTACCTCGTGGGTTTGCTCAATGATCTCCTGCCGCTCGCGCACATTCCAGTTGTGCTGCCTACCAATGCCACCGCCGCGGCATTCGCGATCCTGGTGACGGTTTACTTCTGGTGGGAGAACGTCAAGGGCATCCCGGAATCGAGCGAAAAGGCGTTGCGCATCATGTATGTCACGACCGTGATGGTGGTGCTGCTGATCGGCTGGAGCGGCTACACCCTGTGGACGCGCGGTGCGCACCTGCCGTCATCGCCCGTGCCCGCCCACCTTACTTTTTCCCCGGAAGCCCTCGGTTGGCTGCGCGGCAGCAGCCTGCCCTACACCATCGGCCTGATCGGCATCCTGATCGGCCTGGGACATTCGGTGCTGGCCATGAGCGGCGAGGAAACCCTGGCGCAGGTTTACCGCGAGATCGAGCACCCCAAGCTGAAGAACCTGGAAAAGGCGGGCCTGCTGATCTTCGTCTACAGCATTCTGTTCACAGCGGGCGTGTCGTTCTTTGCCGCGATGATCATTCCAGACGAGGTCCGCAAGAATTACTTTGACAATCCCATTGGCGGACTCGCCATGCATCTGGCAGGTCCGCTGCCGCTGCGGCTGGCCTTCCGGGGATTTGTCGTGGTGGTGGGCGTGATGATGCTGGCCGGCGCGGTGAACACGGCCCTGGTTGGCTCCAACGGCGTGCTGAGCCGCCTCTCGGAGGACGGCGTCCTTCCGAACTGGTTTCGCCGGCCGCATGCGCGCTTCGGGACTTCCTATCGCATTCTGAACGCGGTGGCTCTGTTGCAGATCGTCACGATCGTGCTCAGCGGCGGCAACATTTTCCTGCTCGGCGAGGCCTACGCCTTCGGCGTCATGTGGAGCTTCGCTATGAAGGGTCTCGGCGTGCTGGTACTGCGATTCAGGCAGCCGGGGCCACGCGCGTTCCGCGTGCCGCTGAACTTTCACGTGGCCGGGCGGGAGATTCCAGTGGGACTCGCGCTCATCTCCCTGACGCTCCTGGCACTCTGCGTGACGAACCTGTTTACCAAGCAGGTCGCCACGCTCTCCGGTGTTGCCTTCACGCTCGTGTTTTTCGGCATCTTCGCCCTGTCGGAAAAACTGACGCGACAGCGCGGCACCAGCCACCAGGAGCTGGACCAGTTTCATTTGCAGTTCGAAGAAGAGGTGACGGCTGCCAGTCTCCATTGCCGCCCGGGAAACATTCTGGTTCCGGTCAGCAATTATCGCGCCTTGTCGCACCTGGACTTTGTCCTGGACCGCGTGGACACGCACCAGCAGGATGTGGCCGTGCTGTATCTCCGCCTGCTGCAGCGCGCGGCCTCCGGCGAGCATGACCTGGAACCCGAGCAGTTGTTCGGCGACAACGAGCAGTTGCTGTTCACGCGGGCGCTGGGGCTAGCCGAAAAGCGCGGCAAACCGATCCATCCAGTCGTAGTGGCCGCCAACGATCTCTGGGACGGCATCCTGCGCGCCGCCCAAAGTCTCGAATCGGCCAGCATCCTACTGGGCCGCTCCGCCAAGTGGACTGTGACCGAGCAGGCTCGCCAGATTGGCCTGGCCTGGGAACGCCTGCCGGAGCCGCGGCGCAAGATGGTGCTGCAGATTGTGCTGCCGGACGGAAGCTGCCAGACCTATGCCCTGGGACCGCACGAGCCGCACCTCACCGAAAACGAGCTGGAGCTGGCCCACCAGCTCTGGCGGCGCTGGAGCAGCCAGCTTGCCCCGCGGGAGATTCACCACCACGACG
>JBGPJR010000080.1:0-7480 GCA_041485545.1 Terriglobia bacterium | reverse complement strand
TTCGTGGCCGGGGACGCTTCCGGGGTGATGCACGGAATCGTCAAAGGGGAGACGCGGATTTCACGCAGCTCTCGCCGGATCGAGCGCATTCGGTTGGTCCCAGCCGATTGCCGGCCGCTGCCGCAAACCCTGGAAGCCATTCGCGAGGCAGACGCGATCACAGTAGGCCCCGGGTCGTTGTTCACGAGCCTGGTTCCGAACCTCCTGGTGCGCGGCGTGGCCCGGGAGATGGCCCAGTCTCGGGCCGCAAGAATATACATCTGCAACTTGATGACGCAGCCTGGAGAAACCGCCTCCTTGTCCGCTGCGGAACACGTACGCGCCCTCTACAAACATTCTCGCGCTCCGCTATTCGACTATGTTCTGGTGAATACGGCGCCCATCTCCTCTGCGGCACGCAGGCGCTATCAGAAGCAGCGCGCGCAACCGGTGGCCATTGATCGGGACGAGTTGGAAAAGCTGGGCGTGCAGGTCGTCGAGGGCGACTTCGTTTCCGAGCAGCAGACCGGGCCCGCCTCCGCGCGCTGGGTTCGCCACCACCCCGAGCGGCTCGCCCAGGCCGTGCTGGATATCACGGCCAAGCACCATTACTGGAGCAGCAGCCTGCGGGAAGCCCGCGCGCAAAGGCCCTCCGCGCCTGGAGCTCTAGCGACACGGTCGACCAAAGAAACGTCTGGGGATATCCCGGCAAAATAGGCATGAAAGAGCGCTTCGCCATTGTCATACTGGCCGCGGGTCAGGGGACCCGTTTCCGCTCCCGGCGCGCCAAGGTTCTGCACTCGGCCGGCGGACGGACGCTCATCGAGCACGTCGTCCGCGCGGCCACGCAGCTATCGTCTGCCGGGGTTTTCGTGATCGTAGGGTATCAGGCGGAGGCCGTTAAGGCAGAGCTCCAGCGAGCTTCGTTTGGGAGGCTGCGCTACCTCCACCAGCCGGAGCCGCGCGGTACCGGCCACGCCCTGCTGGTCGCGCGGGGGGTGCTGCAGCGGGCGGCTCCCTCTCTGCTGGTGCTGTGCGGAGACACTCCCCTGCTCACGCCCCAAACGCTGCGGCAGTTCCTGAAGTTCCACGCCGCAACGGGCTGCGTGGCCAGCGTGCTGACAGCGGAACTCACGGACCCCACCGGCTACGGGCGCATCGTGCGCGCAGCCGATGGCTGTGTGGCCGCCATTGTCGAGCAGAAGTCGGCCTCGGCGTCCGAGCAGAAGATCCGGGAAATTAACACCGGCATCTACTGCTTCCGCAGCAAGGAGCTGTTCTCCGCGCTGCAGCACGTGACAGCGGATCCCATCACGCAGGAGTATTACCTGACCGATGTCGTGGGGCTGCTCCAAAAATCCGGGCAGCCGGTCGCTGCCTTTCCGGCGCCGGATGCCGGCGAGGTAGCCGGAATCAACAACCGCGCCGAGCTGGCGCGCGCGGACGCCCTGCTGCGGCTGCGCAAAGCGCGGGAGCTGATGTTGGCGGGCGTCACCATTCATCTGCCGGAAACCGTGCGCATCGATCCGGACGTTGCCGTGGGGGCCGACACCGAGCTGGAACCGGGCGTCAGCCTGCTCGGCCGCGCTCGGATCGGAAAAGATTGCCACATCGGGTCCGGATGCGTGATTGCAGACTCTGTGATTGCGGATCATGTCACGATCCGGCCGTACTCGGTCATTACGGAATCGCGGATCGCCTCCGGAGCCAGCGTGGGGCCCTTTGCACACCTGCGGCCTGGCGCGGACATTGGTCCGGAAGCGCGCATCGGCGACTTTGTCGAAGTGAAACAGGCGCGGGTCGATCGCGGCGCCAAAGCGATGCACTTGGCCTACCTTGGCGACGCCCATATCGGCAAGAACGTCAACATTGGCGCGGGAACCATCACGGTAAATTATGACGGAGTCAGCAAGCACAAGACAGTTGTTGAGGACAATGCCTTCATCGGGAGCGGTTCCAATCTGATCGCGCCGGTTCGAGTGGGACGCAACGCCTTTGTCGCGGCCGGGTCGACCATCACCGACGAGGTTCCCGCCAATGCGCTCGCTATCGCGCGCGGCCGCCAGGCGAACAAGCCCGGCTGGGTCACGCGCCGCCGCAAGACTAAGGCCTCCGCCCGCAAGGGAGCTTCTAAGCATCAGTAGCGTTCGCCCTTTGCAGCCGCCATCCTATCTTGAGCGGACGGAACAATCTCCTATCGTTATGGGCACCGAAGCTTCTGAAGAGGGAGGAAGTCAATGCCGGAACACGACGCGCTCGGATTCATTGGTCTGGGAATTATGGGGCTCCCCATGGCCCAGAACCTTCTGAAAGCAGGCCACGCCCTGACGGTCTATAACCGCACCCGGGCGAAGTCGGAACTGCTGTCCCAGCAAGGCGCGACCGTCGCCGATACACCGGCCGAAGTGGCGCGACGTGCGCCGGTGATTTTTGTTTGCGTGGGAGATACTAAGGCCGCCCAAGAAGTCGCCGGAAGCCTGCTGGAAGGGATTCAAGCCGGTTCCGTCGTTGTCGATGCGAGCACCATTTCACCGTCGGCGAGCCGCGAACTGGCGGCTCGCTTCCAGCTTCGGGGCGCCAGCTTCCTGGATGCCCCCTGCAGCGGCAGCAAGGCCGGTGCGGTCAACGCCACGCTGACGTTCATGGTAGGAGGCCCGCGACAGGCCTTTGATCGTGTCCTGCCCTACCTGCAAGTCATGGGCAAGGCTATTTTTTACATCGGTGGACCAGGTCAGGGGCTACAGGTGAAGCTCACGCAAAACTTGATCGGGGCGCTGACCTGCCAGGCGATGGCGGAAGGGTTTGTGCTGGCGCGCAAGGCGGGACTGGCTCCTTCTCTGGTTCTGGAGGTCCTGCAGGCCAGCGTGGCCCGCAACCCACTGATCGAGGCCAAGCTGCCGCTGGTGCTCGGCCGGCACTTCGAGCCTCACTTTTCGTTGAAGTGGATGTACAAAGATATCGGCCTGATGCTGGATTCCGCCCGCGAATTGCAGGTTCCGCTGCCCGCCACCGCCCTGGTCCACGAGTTGTTTGGCGCGTCCATAGCCTTAGGACATGGGGAGCAGGACTTCGCCTCTGCGATTACCTTGCTGGAGGAACTTGCGGGTGTAGAAGTACGTGACGAAGGATGCACCACACCAGCAGGTCACCCGAAAGATTGACAATCCTCCGTCTAAATCCATAGAATCGCACTGGTTGTGCCGGATGGCAGTCGGGTTGCTCGGCACCGGGAATGGGAGACTTCTGCGTTGCAGCCTCAGAAAGCGTCCGCCGGTAAGAAGATCCGAGTGCTAGTCGCCGACGGGCGGCCCCTGGTCCGCATGGGGCTGCGCCTGTTGCTGGAGCAGGAAAGCGATCTCACGGTGGTCGGCGAGGCGGACAAAGCCGATCTGGTCGTGAAGAAAGCCACGACCACCCGGCCGCAGGTGATTTTGCTCGATGCGCGGCTCGGCGAAGTAAGCGGTCGCAGCGTGCTGCAGCAACTTCATCGCAGCCTCCCCAAGCTGCGCCTTCTGGTTTTCGGCACGTCTGACAAGGAAGAAGACCAGGTCCGGACCCTCAGAGTTCCCTCGGCGCAAGTGGTTCCCAGGCAAACCTCGTTCCAGGCGCTGCTGCGACTGATTCGTCAATTGGATGGCGGGATTCCAGACTCTGTGGCGGCTGCCGGAGACCGCGCGCCCGCAGAGCCATCTCCTTGGGCAACCGACGCCAAGGATTCTTCTCCTCTCAGTGCGCGAGAGCGGCAGGTGGTGGAGCTGGTTTCGCAGGGTTTCAAGAACCGGGAGATCGCGCAGCGTATGTTCATCAGTGAACAGACGGTCAAGAACCACCTGCACAACATTTTTGACAAGCTGGGCGTTTCGGACCGCCTGGAGCTGGCCCTGTACGCGATCCACAAGAATTTGCAGGGGCCCGCGTAGGTCCCCCCCGGCGGCGGGAGCGAAACCACTTTCCCCTCGCTGGGTGATCTCTTTTTCTACCGAAGTCTTAAAAGGGCAATACCCCTGTGGAGAGGGAAACAGCATCGCTATCTGATTTGCGTCAGCGGTTGCGAGCAGGCGTCGAGCTGTTTAATCGCGGGGAGTACTTCGAATGCCACGAGGTGCTGGAAGCGGCGTGGCTGGAAGCCTGCGGAGCGGACAAGACGTTTCTGCAGGGACTGATCCAAGTGGCCGTTTCTTTTTATCACCTGCGGCGCGGGAATTTCCCCGGGTCCAGCCGCTTGCTGCGCGCCGGGCTGGAGAAGCTCTCGCAGTGCGGTTCCCGAGCGGAGATTGAACATGTGGAGGAACTGATCGCCGCACTGCAGCCTCTGCCCGAGCAGATTGCGGCAGGTAGCGTGAGCCCGGAGTGGCCCGCGCCGGTCATTGAACTCCGGATTTCCAGCGGTTCTTAGCTCGATCTGTTCGCGCGGGGGCTTCGGTGCTCATTCTCCGCCCCCTGCCACACCGCGGCAACCGTCATGCCTGCTGATATCGAGAAGCACACGTTGCTCTGGCCGTCGTCTCCCCGCGTGGAATACACCGATGTTCCACCGCAAGTGGAGCAATCCTTCCAAAGCGAATTCCCAGGGGTCGCAATCGTGGTGGCGCGGAGCGAGCAGGTTTTAGAGGCGCACCTCCCCGACTGCGAAATCCTGGTTGCCATGAAGGTCCAGCCCGAGCAGTTCGCCCGCTGCCGCAAGCTGCGATGGATTCACTCGCCGATGGCGGGCGTCACATCGCTGCTCTTCCCGGAGCTGGTGGCGAGTGGCGTGATCCTGACCAATGCCAGCACGGTTCACGCGGTTCCGGTTGCCGAGCACACCTTAGCGCTCTTGCTGGCGCTCGCGCGGCGCTTGCCCGACTGCTTCCGTTACCAGGCCGAGCGCCGCTGGGGCCAGGATGATAGCTGGCAGCCGGGAAGGGTTCCATTTGAGTTGCAGGGCAAGACACTGGGGCTGGTGGGACTTGGCACCATCGGACGCGAGCTGATCGCGCGAGTACGGCCGTTTGGGATGCGCGTCCTCGCCACCAGGCGTGATCCCTCCCAAGGGGGCGAGATCGCTGACCGCGTTTATGCTCCTCATGAATTGGGACCTGTCCTCGCCGAAGCGGACTTCCTGGTGCTGGCTGCGCCGGATACTCCCGAAACGCGCCACCTGATCGGCAGGAGCGAGCTGGCCAGGATGAAACCCACCGCGTATCTTGTCAACGTCGCCCGCGGTACGTTGGTGGATACGGAGGCGCTTTTGGAGGCTCTCAGGGCAGGGCAGATCGCGGGCGCCGCGCTGGACGTCACCGACCCGGAGCCGCTCCCCCCGGAACACCCTCTTTGGAAGCTGCCCAATGTGCTGATCACTCCGCATTTGGGCGGAGCTTCCACGCTGTTTTGGCAGCGGGAGAGCGTCCTGCTGCGCGAGAATCTGCGCCGCTATCTTGCTGGCCAGCCCCTGCAGAACCTGGTGGACAAGAGCAAGGGCTACTAGACGCTTTTCTCCCTGGAGGTATGGCGCTTTTGTGTCAACTATTTAGAAAGCATTTGTGAACTATTTGACCGGCTGTGGCATCTTATAACTACGGCCGCCGAGCCGGTACGATAGCCCACCTAGCGGAGGTCCAGAAGGTCATGCTGGTCAAGAAGGCAGACTCGATTCGTTCTTCCGAGATTACTCCTAAGAGCGTTTACCTCAACCGGCGGCGATTTCTGCGCGGAGCCGCGGCAGGCGTGGCGCTGGCTGCGGCACGGCCTCTGTGGGACCTGGCGACACCGGCCGCAGCGGCTCCTCCGCCCGGCCAGAAACTCACCGGCCTGGTGAAGAGTCCGTTCAGCACAACGGAGAAGATGACGTCGTATGAGGACGTCGAATTACAACAACTACTATGAGTTCGGCACCGGCAAGTAAGAACCGGCGACGCTCGCCAAGAAGCTGAAAACGACTCCCTGGACCGTTTCCGTCGAAGGCGAAGTGGCCAAACCCAAGACCTACGACATGGACGCCATCATGAAGCTGGCGCCGCTGGAGGAGCGTATCTACCGGCACCGCTGTGTGGAGGGCTGGTCTATTGTGGTGCCCTGGATCGGATTCTCGCTGAGCCATCTCATCAAACTGGCCGAGCCAACCTCCAAGGCAAAGTTCGTCGCCTTCCAAAGCTTCTACGACTCCAAAACGATGCTTAGTTCCTCGCAAGCCGGGATTCGTTTCCCGTATGTTGAGGGTTTGCGGATGGATGAGGCCATGTACCCGCTGGCGCTGCTCTGCGTGGGCTTGTACGGAGAAATACTGCCCAACCAGGATGGTGCGCCCGTGCGCCTGGTGGTGCCCTGGAAGTACGGATTCAAGAGCATCAAATCCATCGTGAAGATCAAATTTCAGGAGCAGGAGCCCCCCTCGACGTGGAACATCGCCACGCCCGAAGAGTACGGCTTCTACTCCAACGTAAACCCCGAGGTGGACCATCCGCGCTGGAGCCAAGCCAAGGAGCTGCGCTTGGGCGAGCTCTTCAAACGCCCCACGCTGATGTTCAATGGCTACAAAGAGGTCGCCTCGCTCTACTCCGGCATGGACCTGCGACGGTATTACTAATCGCCGCGGAGTGCGTCATGCTGCAGCGCATCCTAACCTCCAAATGGACCAAGGTCCCCATCTTCCTGCTGGGCCTGATGCCGCTCGGCGTGCTGGTCTGGAAGGGCTTCCACAACAACCTCACCGCCAATCCCCTCGAGAAGATCACGCACGAGACCGGCGATTGGATCATCTACTTCCTGCTGATGACGCTCAGCATTACGCCGCTGCGCAAGCTGACCAAGCAGCCAGCGCTCATCCGCTTCCGGCGCATGCTGGGCCTCTACGCCTTCTTCTACGGCTGCCTGCACTTCCTCACCTTCCTGTGGATTGATCACGCCTTCAACATTGCCGAGATGCTCAAGGACGTTTATAAACGCCCGTTCATCACCGCCGGGTTCACTGGGTTTGCCCTGCTGATCCCGCTGGCGCTCACCTCCACGGCCGGCTGGATTCGCCGCCTGGGCGGGAAGCGCTGGCAGATGCTCCACCGGCTGATCTACGTCAGCGCCGCGGCCGGCGTGGTGCATTATTACTGGCTCGTGAAATCCGATGTGAGATTGCCGGTCCGCTACGGCGCCATCCTGGCGTTTCTGCTTGTTTGCCGCGTGGCCTTTTGGCTGCAGTCCCGCCAGAAAAAGCCCGCCCGCACCCCCGCCAAGAAACAGCAAGAGCCCGCCCCGGTCGCCTAGCCAGATACGGATCGTTCTTAGTTGTCGTTCCGGGTGGAAGCTTGGAGCTGGACCAGGGAGCCGGAGCGGATTTGGTGGGAGGGGAGTGTTTGCGGGTCGCGCCAGTTGTCCACCGTGGCGATCTGCTGGACGCAGCTTACGGTGCAATTCGGCGCGCAGGATTTTTGCGTGCGATATTCGCGGCGAATGTCTTCGAGGGTGTATTTCTCCAGCGGAATGCCGGGATAGCCGCGCTGCTGTGAGCAGTAGTGCACCAAGCCGTCTT
>JBGPJR010000079.1:0-7526 GCA_041485545.1 Terriglobia bacterium | reverse complement strand
TGGCCAAGCGCCAGGAAATTTTTGCCTTGCGGTCGTCGAACGATACGCCCGGACCCATTTTGCAGCGCGAGTTCCGCCGGCTGATGTATACGGAAGCTCATCCGGCCGGCCGCTACCCCACCATTCCGCACGTCCAGCAAATTACCCGCGACGATCTGGTGCGGTTCCATGAAAAGTATTTTCACCCCAACCAGATCATGATCGGTCTGAGCGGCGACTTCCAGAAAGCCGCGATGCTGGCTCAGATCAAGCAGTTGTTCGGCGACTGGTCGCGGGAAGAAGTGCCGATGCCACCGCTTCCGTGGGTGAAGCCGGACCCCAAGCCGGGCGTTTACTACGTGCAAAAAGACGTGAACCAGTCCAGCTTCATTCTGGCGCAATGGGGGACCAACCGCGAGAACCCCGACCGCTTCGCCCTCAACCTGATGAACGACATTCTGGGAGGCTCCGACTTCAGCTCCCGCATCACCGAACGCGTGCGCAACGACGAAGGACTCGCCTACTCCATCGGGACCGCGTTCATCACCAATCTCCGCGACGTCAATTTCTTTTACGCCTCCGGGCAGACCAAGACGGAATCCACGGTGCAAGCGATTCAGTCCACCATCGACGAGATTCGCAAGATGATCGCGGGGAAGATCTCCAAGAACGAATTTGACACCGCCAAGGAGATGTTCCTCTACAGCCAGGTCTTTCAATTCTCGGAACCGTCGCAGGCCCTCAACGCACTGATGCGGCTGGAGTATGAGCATCTGCCTCCGGACTATTTGGAGAAGGAGTTTGCGGGCTACCAGGCGGTCACCCCGCAAGATATCGAAAGGGTCGCCCGGCAGTACCTGCATCCCGACCAATTCACGATCTTCCTCGTGGGCGATTTCGCAAAGTTCGCGAAAGAGGCTGCCGCGCTGGGACCGATCCACCCGGTGCAAATGTTCCAGTTTGAGCAGCCGCGTCAGCCAGCTCCGGCGCCGTAGACCGGGGGCGCCGCGCGTAGCGTGCGCAGCACCGACCTGCCCTCGCTGCTGCTGTGGCGGGGCCTACAAATCGTATTTTTTGGCGTAGTGGCGGAACGAGCGGTAGCTCATCTTGAGCAGCTCCGCGGCCCGGGTGCGCACCCCGGAGGATTTGGCCAGAGCGGCTTCCAGCAGGCGCCTCTCGATCTGCCGGACGTGCTGTTGCAGATCGATGCCTTCCTCGGGCAGGTCCAGGGGACCCGAAGCGCCCGCGGGAACCTCCCAACCCTGCGTTACGCGCTGCGGGAGAGAGTCGGGAGTAACCTCCGGGCCTTTTTCCAGCGCGACGGCGCGTTCCATGGCATTCTCCAGCTCCCGTACATTGCCCGGCCAGGAATAAGCTTCCAGCAACCGCACCGACTCGCTGCTGATCCCGTGAAGGGACTTCCCCATCTGCACGTTAAATTTCTCCAGGAAATGAAAGGCCAGCAGCGAGATGTCGGACGGGCGGCTGCGCAACGGCGGGACCTCAATCGGAATGACGCTGATGCGGTAATACAAGTCGGTGCGAAACTTCTCCTCCCGAACCATCTCCTGCAGGTTGCGATTGGTGGCGGCAATCACGCGCACATCCACCTCAATTTCTTCATTGCCCCCGATGGGACGGATCTTGCGTTCCTGCAGGACGCGCAATAGTTTGACCTGCATGGGCAGGCTCGTCTCGGCGATCTCGTCCATGAACAGGGTGCCGCCGGAGGCGTACTCGAACAGACCCTTCTTGTTGGCCGCCGCGCCCGTAAAGGCTCCCTTCATGTAGCCGAACAACTCGCTTTCCAGCAGAGTTTCCTGAAAGGCGGAGCAGTTGATGGAAACGAACGGGCGGTCGTGCCGCCGGCTGCTTTCGTGAATGCCGCGGGCCACCAGCTCCTTGCCGGTTCCGCTTTCTCCCAGAATCAAAACCGTGCTGTTGGTGGGCGCCACGCTGAGGATGAGCTCGAACAGCGCTTTCATGGGCGGGCTCTCCCCGACAATACTGTCCAGGCCGCGCGCCTTTCCGAGCTCACGGCGCAGCAGGACGTTTTCCGCCTGAATTTGGTGCGTCTCCAGCGCGCGCTGCACCGCAAATTTCAAATCGTCTACAAACTCGTGCGATTTCTCGACGTAGTCAAAGGCGCCGAGCTGGCCCGCCAGCAGCGCCGTTCCCGTGGTCCCATGTGCGGTAATTAGAATGACCAGCGTTTCGGGATGCGACTCGCGGACTCGCCGCAGCAGGTCCAGACCGCTGGTGCCCGGCATCTTGATGTCGGAGATGACCAGGTCGAAGATTTGCGAGTCCAGCTTCTGCACCGCCGCGGCGGCGCCGGTCACGGTTACGACGTGGTGCCCGAGCTTGCGGAAGGCGATGTCCAGCATCTCGCAAATCGATCGTTCATCGTCGACGATGAGCAGGTTAGCCATGAACGGTCACGGCGGGAACGCCCGGCGCGGGAACATGCTCCAGCACGGGCAGCTCGATGATAAAGGAGCTGCCCTGCCCCGCGGATTCGGCGTGGATGGTTCCCTTGTGGGCCTGTACAATCTGGTACGCGATTGCCAGCCCCAGCCCGGTGCCTCCTTCAAATTCGGATTGGAAGGGTTCGAAGATTTTCTCGGCCTGGTGCGGCAAGAAGCCGACGCCGGTGTCGCGGAAGCGAATTTGGATGTGCTCGCCGGCGGCCGTCAGCTGCACGGAAAGTAGGCCTCCGGTCGGCATCGCCTTGAGCGCGTTGTCTCCCAGGTTCCAGAAGACCTGCCGCATCCGATCCGTGTCGAGCGACACCCACACCGGCTCGCCGGGAAGCTGCTTTTCGATGCGGTAACGGCCGTCCACCTTGGGATGATTCTGCAGCAGCGTGAGGGTCTCTTCCAGAACTTCGACGACGTTCACGGGAGCAAACCGAAACGTCTTCTCTCGCGCGTAGAGCAAGAAATCCGTAATGATCCGGTTCAACCGCTCGGACTCCTTGAGCACGATCCCAATCAACCGCTCCTGGTCCTCGGCCAGGCTGACCATTCCGGAGAACAGCTTGACGGAGCCGGCAATGGAGGCCAGGGGATTGCGAATCTCATGCGCAATCGCCGCGGCCATGCGGCCAATGGCCGCCATGCGGTCCTTGAGCTGCACCTCGCGTTCGAGCGCCTTCAGCTGCGTTAGGTCCTGAAAGTTGTACACAT
Organism: Terriglobia bacterium; assembly: GCA_041485545.1. Lineage (GTDB taxonomy): Bacteria > Acidobacteriota > Terriglobia > 2-12-FULL-54-10 > 2-12-FULL-54-10 > DATMAF01. Next base: position 4,359 of record JBGPJR010000079.1, on the reverse strand, counting down.
AGCCAACCGTTTCCCCGTCGCGGCTCAGCGGAGCAACGCTGAAGCCCAGGAACTTTTCCGCTCCGGCAGGATCCCGCCAGATCAGTTCGCGGCGGGTCGTCGAAAGGTCGGGCCGCCCGTCCGGTGCCATGCCGGGGAAGATCGTCTCCAGCGGCTGCCCGGCCAGCGGGTAAAAAGAGACATTCAAAATCTCCGCGCCGGGAGTGTTTAGCGACAACACGCGTCCTTCCAGATCCGTCGTGATCAGACCGCCGCGCATGCTTTCCACAATGTCCTGGTTGAGGGCGCGCAGGTCCTCCAGCTTGCCGGCCTTCTCGCGGAGTTCCACGCCCGTCTTGCGCAACAGGCCCGCGAGCCGCCCGGCCAGGTACGCCACGGCAAAGAACGCCACCAGATTGGTCACCACGCGCAGGCGCAGGCTGCTCAGATCCGGGTAACCCACGCCGTAGGAGGGAAACAATCCGTAATAGGGACCTTCCAGGATGATCCAGGCCTGGATAAAACAAAGCAACGCCACCAAGTACGCTCCGCCGCGCGCCAGAATCATGCTGCCCATCAGGATCGTCACGGGAAACAGGAAGTAGAAGTAGCTGTCCACGCCTCCGGTCAGGTAGACCACCAGCGTGGCCATGGTGGTATCCAATACGATTTGCAAATAGGCCTGCAGCCCGTGGTCGGCATTGGTCTGGAGCAGAATGTGGAAGATGAGGTCCAGCAGATACCAAAAGACCAGAACGGCGAGGAAGTACCGCATCGGAACCCGCACCACCGTCAGGTTTTGGACTTGCTCGACCTGCTGAATGACCAACTGGATGCCCAGCAGAAACGTGATGATGATGACGCGGACGCGGATCAGCCAGGGGAGCCACTGCTTCTGCTCAAACATCTCCATGGAGCTTCCTTCCCCTTCGTGCATGATCCCGCTTGCGTGCATCCGACTTGGCCGCAATGTACCTGAAAACAGGCGGCGTGGCAACTGTCCCGCACCCGAACCTTACAGTGCAGCCCAGACCGCCGCCTGGGCGCTGGCATTAGCCCGCCCCGCTGCTCGTCGCTGGGACGGCGGCGGGTTCTTTGTGATCCAGCCGCACCTGGGCCACGCGGTGGTTCTCCACGGCCAGTACCGTGAACCGCCAGTTCTCATAGAGGAATGACTCGCCCGCCTGCGGGATGTGCCCGAACTGGTAGAGTACAAATCCCGCCAGCGTCTCAAAGCCCTTGCCGCGAGGCAGCCGGACTTCGTAGAGACTCTCCAGATCCAGAATATTCACGCTGCCGTCGAGCACCAGCGTGCGCTCCCCCAAGCGCATGCCGGGAGGCTTTTCCCAGTCGTATTCATCCTCGATTTCGCCAACAATCTGCTCCAGTACGTCCTCAATGGTGACCAGGCCGACCGTGTTTCCAAATTCGTCCACCACCAGGGCCATGTGGCGGCGGCGGCGCTGAAACTCCTGCAGGAGCTGGTCGATGGGCTTGCTTTCCGGGACGACGGAAATATCGCGCACCAAGTCTCGCAGCACAAACGATCGGGACATCCGGCCTGCTCTGCGGTCCGCCTGCTGCTCGCGCCAGACACGGAACAGGTCCTTGGCGTAGAGCACGCCAATGATCTGCTCCGGGGTCTCGTTGTAGACCGGCAGGCGGGAATGCAAATCCTCCGTAACGACGCGGATCAACTCCTCCAGCGTGGAGTGGACCGGCACAGAGACAATGTTGGGGCGCGGCACCATGATTTCGCGAACGGCGACCTGACGCAGGTCAATCACGCTATGAATCATCTCCTGCTGGTACTCTGGCAAGGCGCCTTCGCGGTAGCTGGCCGTGACCAGCAGCTTCAACTCCTCGCCGGTGTAAGTGTGCAGCTTCCCCCAGGCAGCCCGCGCGCCCAGGTGTTGCGCCAGGGCAAAGGAAGCGGCGTGGAAGAACGCCTGGGGAATCCGCGCGATTTTCAGGAACACCTTCATGGGCCAGGCCACCAGGAGCGACAGCCGTTCGGCGCGGGCCAGGGCCACCTGCTTCGGCACCAGCTCTCCGAGGACCACATGCACAAAGGTCAACCCCAGAAATGCCACCGCTGCCGCCGCGGCATGCACCGCCAGAGCGCCGCCGGACTGGAGCGAGGCCATCAGCGGCTGGAGCAGGCGCGCCACGGTGATCTCGCCGACCCATCCCAGCGCCAGGCTGGTCATGGTGATGCCCACTTGCGTCCCGCTGACCACGCTGTTGAGATCCCCGATCAACTGCAGCGCGACTAGCGCGCGGGTATCTCCCCGCGATGCCCGCTGCTGCAGCCACGTGCGCCGCACGCTCACCAGCGCGAACTCCACGGTCGCAAAGAACGCGTTGGCCGCAACAATCAGCGCAATAGCCAAAAGGTGGAAAAAAGGGAAGGCAGGCATAGCCGCGAAACGGCCCCAATGACAACCACCGCTCGCAGACTTATTGTATCACATCGTCCCCTTTTCTCCGGTGATCGGAGGGGCATAACCTGAGACTCCCGGACGCCACTTGCCCCGGGCAGTCTACTTCGCCAAACGCAGCTTGATTTCGGAACGCAGGTCCCCGGCTGAGGGGTGCAGGTCAACCAGTTCGCCGCCTTCGCGCGCGGCGATGGGAATGCCGTCGCGGTACAGGACGCGGTTGGAGGCGATGGCAACGATTTTTCTTCCCGGCGTGAGGATGCCGGCCAGATTCAAGGGATCGGCCGCGGAAAGCGTTACGAAGTGTCCGGCGGGCGCTTTGCGGCGGATGGCGCGCAACTGCTGCACCGCCTCAGGCAGAGCATATTGCTCGCCTGGAAAACCAGCCACAAAGCGGCCGCCGCGAATCTCACCGCGTGCTTCCAGGCGCCGGAAGCAATGCAGCAGCTCGCGCCAGGGAGGCAACCCGGCCTCGTGGGCCAGCAGGGAGAAGAACACGACGCCATAGCGCGCCAGGAGTTCTCTGGCTGTCAGCTCCACCAGATCCAACTCCGCCGCTCTGGCCGGAAGCGCCTGCGGCTTTCTCGACAGCGCGGACCAGCGGCCCGCCGTGGGCGGCAGCGTTGGCAGGATGCCCGGCCGCCCGTCCTTATGTTTTTGCTGGCTGGTGCCGAGCGTCTTATCCGGGGCGATCGCCAGCGCACGCAATCCAGCAAACCCGTCGCCGGTCACCCGCCCCGCAGCGATCAGCTCTCGCAGCGCACCTTCCACTTCCGTTCGCAGCAGGCCCGCTCCCGAGACAATCTCTTGAAAAAAACACGCTCCACGAGCATCCAGGTATTCCAGGACCTGCAGCGCGCTCGCGCCGAGCGATTGCCCGTTGCGGCCCGCCCAGGCGGGAGCGGCAAGAACCAGCCAGGACTCCATCTGCTCACGGAGCAGCAAGGTGATCGGCGAGGCACGATGCGCGCCCGACGGGCGGCCGTTGGAGTCGGCCGGAGGAAACAGCCGCAGCCAGACCCATTCGCCCGAGAGGCAGAGCTGATCCAGCCAGGCCGGATCGTAGCGCGTCATGCGTGCGGGCAGCACCGCGGACTCCCAGGCGGCGGCCGGAACTTCAAATCCTTGCAGCATTCCGATCACAGCCGAGAGGCCGAGCGGCCCGTCCACGCGATGCTCCGGGTCCGCGTGCTGCCAGGCCAGCAGGAAGCGCAGGAAGTCTCCGGCCGCGGCCGGCTCAATTTCTTTGCGCAGCCGGTCCAGCGTGGCCCGGTGAATGCGAGCCAGCAGCCGCCGGTCGCACCACTCCATCTGTTTGGTTCCGCTAAAGTGGCCCCGCAGCACGAAGCCTTCTTTTTCCAAAGCGGCCAGCGCTGAAAGAACGTCCGCCGTCGGGATACGCAGAGAATCCGCAACGGCCGCATCGGTGACCGGCCCCAGGATCTCCATGCGCCCGCGCACGATTTCGACCAGTGCCTGCTCCCGTGTCCAAGCCTGTGCCTGCTCGCGGGGCGGAGCACTGATGGGCGGCTGGTAGACGGCGCCCGGAAACACCGCATCGAATCGCGGCTTGCGTTCGGCCGCCACCCAGAGCGCGAATTGTCCTTCGCCGCCCGCGATGCGTAGGCGTGCGGCTCGCGCCGCAGCGGCAAGCTCTTGAAACAGCGGCTCCCATCCCGGATGCTCCTGCTCCGCCAGGAAACCCGAGAGCAGCAGGGCATCGTGCAATTCATCGGCGTTCTGAGCTTGCGGCGCAGCCTGCTGCCGCACCATTTCGATGGCGGCGGCATCGAGCTTGCCCAGCTCGTCGGCGGAGGAGTAGTCCAGCGTGCGCCGCATCTGCACGGCGCGCGTGCGGCGCTCCTCCAGCGGCGCGTCGTCCAAAAACGCGTAAGGCCGCGCGCTGAGAATCTCGTGAGCCAGCGGCGAGGGCTCGGTG
>JBGPJR010000078.1:0-7573 GCA_041485545.1 Terriglobia bacterium | reverse complement strand
CGGCGGTCGATCCGCTCGACTCGACATCGCGCATGTTGTCGCCGCTTGTTGTGGGCGAGGAGCACTATACGGTCGCCCGCCAGGTCCAGCAGCTGTTGCAGCGTTACAAGGCGTTGCAGGATATCATCGCCATTCTGGGCATGGACGAGCTTTCCGAAGAAGACAAGCTGGCCGTGACGCGTGCGCGCAAGATCCAGCGCTTCCTCTCGCAGCCGTTCTTTGTGGCCGAGCAGTTCACGGGCCTGGAGGGCAAGTACGTCAAGCTGGCCGATACCATCCGCGGGTTTTCCGAAATTGTCGCAGGCAAGCACGACAGCCTTTCCGAGCAGGCCTTCTATATGGTAGGCACTATCGAAGAGGCGATTGAGAAAGAGAAGAAGCTGCAGGCATCCGCCCAGTAGCCGGTGCGACTGCTATGTTATTGCGCGTCGTGACACCCAACGGGCAAGTCGTCAGCGAGGACGTGGCCGAGGTGCAAGCGCCCGGCCGCGAGGGGTACCTGGGAATCTTGCCGGGCCATGCGCCGCTGATCTCCCAGTTGCAGGCCGGCGAACTCTCCTACCGGCACGGGCCACAGGTCAGCCGCCTGGCGGTGAGCGGGGGATTCTTAGAGGTTCTCCCGGAACAGGTCACGGTTCTGGCGGAGACCGCCGAGCGGCCCGAGGAAATCGATGCTGCCCGCGCGGCGGCGGCCAAGGAACGCGCTGAGAAGCGCCTGCGCGGCGGAGACCAGGAAACCGATGTCCGCCGCGCCACCGTTGCGCTGCAGCGAGCGCTGGTGCGCCTGCAAGTGGTGTCCAAGGGTCATTGATTACAAATTATAACGTCTCATCCCGCATTCGCTTTTGAGAGCGGTCACCCGGAACGCGTTTCGCGCTGCTGGCCATTCTTCTGGTTTGGTGTCTCTTCTGGTACGGGAGCTCCCTGCTGCGCTGCCGCGGCTCCGCTGGTTAATTCTCCACTGATTTTCGTACCCTGCTAAGGCGCCGGAGCGGCCGGCGGAGATCCGCCGGCGGGAGCGGAGCCTGCTCCAGCACCAGCCGCTGGTGGCTTACTGGCCGGCGCAGCCGGCGCGGGGGAGGCTGGCGCGGCAGCGGCCGGCTTGGCGGTCGCTTGGTTATACAGACCGATGATGTCGTCGGTGATTTCCAGCGCCTCATCGGCGTAGAGCACAGGCGTCTGCGGGGAAGAAACATCCAAGATGACGGCGAAGCCATTCTTTTTGGCGTACTCGTCAATGACGCCCAGCATTTTCCGGCCGATTTCGTTGATGGCATCCTGCTGGGCGGTCTGGAAACCGCTGGTGGCGTCTTCATTGCTCCGTTGGAAGACGCGCGTCTTGTCGTCAATGCTGCGCATTAGCTTGGTGCGGGCGTCGTCGCTGAGGGTCTTATCCTGCGCGTTCAACTGCTGTTGCAGGTCGGCGATCTCCTTCTGCTGCTTTTCCAGTTGCGCGCGCGTGGGACCAAAGCGCTCGGTGATTTCCTTAGCGGCTTGCTGTCCATCGTTGCTTTGGGAGATAGCCCGCTGCACATCCATGATGGCCAGTTTGGTGGCCGCCTGCTGAGCCCGGGCGGTGCCGGAGAACACCAGCACCATCCCCACTGCGGCTGGCAGAACACATCGTTTCATGACTCGCATAACTCGCATTCCCTCTCCTCAGCCGCCATTCTAATATCCCAGCCGGCTCGAACGCAGGCGGGTCGCGGCCTTCTGGTTGGCTACTTCAGCTCGGTTGATTTCAAGTACAAATCCTGCAACGTTTCCTTGCGCTGCTTAAATTCCTGGTCATTGGGAGACAACTCGATGGCCTTGTCGATATTCTTCAGCGCCTCCTCCAACTGGCCTTTGTGCCCGTAAGCCAGCGCCAGATTATAGTAGACGATGCCCTCGTTGGGAGCCAGAACCTGGACCTGCTGGTAGATTTTGATGGCCGTATCAAAGTCCTGCTTGTTCATGGCAGCGCTGGCCTGGGTGCCCAGGGCCTCCATGTGAATCTGGACTTGCATGGGCTCAAACTTCTTGTCCAACTCGGCGGCCTTCTTGGCCGAAGCCATGGCCTCATCGACCATGCCCTTCTTGGCATAGGCAACGGCCAGCACGAAGTGACTGTTGGGAATCGCGGGCGCCATGGCTACCGCCGCTTTGCCCTTTTCGAGCGACTCGTCCAGCTTGCCGACCCGTGCTGCCTCGTTGGCCTCCGTGAGCAACTGATTGAGCTTTTCGACCGAGACGAAGCGCGGGCTGCACGCCGGTTGGGCGTTACCAGCGAGATCAAACGGACCGGCGTTGGTCAGCAAATGACCCGCCATGGCTGCCTGCAAATTATAGGAGCCATCCTGCAATCCCTTGAACTCCACACCCCCCTTGTCATCCGTTTTTTTCTTCCAGTCTTTGCCAGCGTCCTTGCCCGCCGCCGCCTGCAACGTAATCTCCGTGCCCTTGGGAACGGGCTGCCCGGTCTCATCCGTCAGCGTGCAGGTGAGTTGACTGGCCGCGCGCAGTCCTGGAACGACCACGATCGCAGCGGTCCATATGAGTGCGACCCATAGGATTCGATTCTTATTCATGAGCAATTCGGCTTCCTCCTAAACTTGCTAGTTGCGTTCACTGCCTTCCTGACGGAGCAATTCTGCTGCGCGGTCCATGGCCCCGGCTGCCGCCTGGACCTGCGGGTCCCTGCGCAACTCCGCCTCATCCCCTTTTACTATCCCGAAGACCTGACTCAATATCTCCGCTTCCACCCGCGCCTGCAGGAACGGAATGGCACGCTCCCACTCCTGGCGGGAAACGGATGCTCCCGCTTGCTGCACGAAAGCCTCAAACTCGCGCAAGACCCCTTCGTCGGCGTGAAACTGCTCGCCGACTCGCCCGTGGCGCTCCAGGTACTGTTGCGCAAAGTTGACGAAGACGGTGCTTTGCTGCAGCCACTCCATCCACTCATTCAATTGCCATGGCTCCGCGGTTTGGTCCGGAGGCAACCCGGAAATCTGCTGCAGGGGTCTGCCTCGATCGGTAGTGAAATCCGCGGGACCTTGCTCTAAGATACCAGCCAAGGCGGTTCCTGGCAACGGTTTTTGAACGGAGCGCCCCTGGGGGGTCAAGTACCGGGCGGTTGTCAAAACCAGGGCGGAGCCGTCGCTCAGCGGCAGAACGTTCTCGGCCACTCCCTTTCCAAAGGTGGTCTGCCCGACCAGCCAGGCCCGGTCGTGCTCCTGGAGCGCTGCGGCGATGATCTCCGCGGCGCTGGCGGTAGCGCCGTTGATAAGAATCACGAGCGGCAAATCGGCATAGCGAGGCGTTGATTGGGTGCGATAAACGGTCTCCGGAACGGACTTCCCCTGCAGGCTGACGACCTTCTGCCCCGGCTGCAGAAACAGACTCAGGATGTCAACCGCCGCATCTACCGAGCCGCCGGGATTGTTTCGCAGATCGAGGACTAACCCCGTCAGGCCTTTCTGCTTCCATGGCTCGAGGGCCTGATCGATCTCGTGCGGCGTGGCCGACTCAATCCGCGCCACCCGCAGGTAGCCGACACCTTCGGACAGAAGAAACTGCCTGTCTACGGTCGGACTGGGCACTTCGGAGGGATCCAGTTCGAAATCGCGCGCGACCACGCTTCCCCCCTGCAGCACCGACAGGCGCACCTTCCCCTTTCGGGCCGAGTCCAGAACGCGGACGAGATCCTCCAAGCCCAGAGAGGTAACCCAATTTCCGTTGACGCTGACAATGCGGTCGCCCGGTCCCAAGCCGGCGCGGCCAAACGGCGAGTCGGGAATGGATTGCAGGACCAAAATCTTTCCGGCCTGCACGCTGAGCACAGCGCCGAAACCCTGCTGCACGCCGCGCTGCTGCTGCTGGAACGATGCGAACTGGTCCTTATCGAGAAATACCGAAAACGGATCGAGGCGAGAAACCGCACCCGGAATGGCTCCCTGATAGATGGCCTGCTCGGGGTCCACCGGGTCGGCCATCTGGGTCGCAACGGCGTGGTAGACCTCTGCGATCCGCTGCAAGCTTCGCCGGATATCCTGATCCCGCGTCTGCTCCAACGGGTCCCCAGCCTGCGCATAGACCTGAGGGCCACCGAGCAGCGCACAGAGCACCAACGCGGTGACTCGATTGGAAAGCCTAAGCGTCGTCATGGCAGGGTCCCGCTCCATTATGCACTGTTCCTTTGGAGGGTTGCTGCCCCATCCAGGTTGCTCCAGGAGGCGAATCCCGAAGAATTTCCGCTCTCGCCGGGTCTGCCCCGGCCGGAGCTATAATGGCCGCCATGAAATCTCGCGTGTCCCTGGAGGAGCTCCAGGAGAAAATCGAGCTGTTCCTTTGCGAGCACGCTCATCCGGTGCTGACAGAACCCGGCCGCGAAGTGATGGACCTCGCCTTCAGCAGTTACTCGCTTTCCCGGCAGCACGACAAGCTGCTGTGGCACATTTGGAACGATCAAGCCAACCGCGTTCGGCCCATCACGGGGCTCCACAAGGAGTCTCCGGAGCGGCTGGAGCTGCGGTTCCAACGCTTCGGAAAGGGCCCGCCGGGAACGCTGGTGCTGGCCGATTCCCGAGCGCAGCCGGAACAACTGGGCCGCCGCACGCGCCGCCAGCAATACGCCCAGGCATTGCGCCGCTGGGTTCACCAACTGTTTCCCCAAAGCAGGGTCTTGGAACTGACCTCGGAGCCCGACTGGGCTCATTCCCTTTCGGGGCGCTACGCGCGCGGAGTGTTGGCGCTGGGTCCGCAAACCTGGGCCATCCTGGGAACCGGAGAAGAGGAAGACGTCTCCGCCGCCGATGGCATCCTCACCTATGGCCTGCTCTGGCTGGACTGGCTGCGGCAGCAACAAAGTTCGCGCGTCATCAGCGGACTGAAGCTGTTTGTCCCCTCCGGCAGAGCGGACCTAACCGTCCAGCGGCTGGGGTGGATCGACCCCAAGCTGGCGCGCTGCGAACTCTACGAAACCGGTGCCGAGGTGCTGCGGAGGAATCTAAAAGATGTCGGAAACCTCCGAACCACTCTTTCACCGGCGCCGAAGCTAACAGCGGGTCCGCCCGCCCGGGGGAACCTTGCGGAGCGAATCGTCGCGCTGCAGCCCGAAATCCGGATTCGAGCCGACTGGAACGGCCATCGCACGTGGTCCATGCAGGGCGTGGTCTTCGCCCGAGAAACGGCGCGGGGGATCGTCTTCGGGCTGGGGCGGGCGGAAACGCCGCTCACCGAAGAAAACTTCGCGGAATTAGACCTGTTGGCAAAACGGATCGCGGCGCAACGCCGTCCCGACGCGCTCGACCGCACGCACCCTCTGTATCGCATTTACCCGGAGCGCTGGATGGAAGCGCTTGTCAGCCAAGAGCCAACGCTCCTGGGATTTGACCTGCTTCCCTGCCCGGTCTATGAGCAGGTGCCCTCGCTGGCAGGCCACGAACGCGGCCTGATCGACCTGCTCGCCGTCAACCGGCAGGGCCGCCTCGTCGTCATCGAGCTGAAAGCCTCCGAGGAAATCCACCTGCCTTTGCAGGCGCTGGACTATTGGATACGCGTCCATTGGCATCAGCAGCGCGGGGAGTTGACGCAGCGCGGGTATTTCCCCGGACAAGCGCTTAGCGCCGACCCTCCGCTGCTGCTGCTGGTGAGTCCGGCGTTGCAGTTCCATCCCGCCTGCGAAACCATCCTGCGGTATTTGTCACCGGCCATCGAAGCCGTTCGGGTGGGCCTGAATGAGAACTGGAGGGAGCAATTGCAGGTTCTGTTCCGCGCGGGACGCGGCCAAGCGGTTCCAACACACCGGCCAGTGGTAGCGCCCGGCTAGCCGGCAGAGGGCGTCAGAGAGAGGGCCACGCGGAACACCGGGACCACCAGGCTGGGATCGCGGGGCAGCAGGCTTTCCATCACTACTGCATCGCTCGGCGTAGACGCCTGAGGGTTCTTCTCGGCGGTGATCAGCAGGCCGAAAATACGCAGCGGCACCTGGCCCTTCCAGCTTGCGTCTTTGCCTTTGATGGGGAGCAGTCCGAGGTTGACGGCGCGCTTGTCGGAATCAATGGCCCACAGCATGTACTGTTTCCCAGACCAACCCAGCTGCTCGGGCGAAGGGAGATTCTTCACTTCGAGCTGCACCGCAGCGACATCGTTGCGCCACTTTACCTTGCAGGAGCCGTTGCTGGCGAGGGCGCGTTCGGAGCCTCCCAGGCTTACCTCGACCTCGCGCCCATCCGGATAGGCCACGGCCAATAACTCCCAACTGTCATTGCTGATTCGCTCGGCTGGAATGCGTGCCGGCGCAACCAGGACAACCAATGCGAAGAGCGCCACGAGAAGCCGATTCCTATCCTGCCGGCGCCCCGGCTTTGGCGCGCTTCTGCCCCCCAGCATCAGAGTTCGTTCCCTCACCCAAAATGTCTTCGCTCCATCCACACTACCCCAATCGCCCCTGTCTTGTCATCCTGGCGCGCAGTCGCAGGACGCCCCGCCGCCGGCACTTCTCGACCGCCGGACCTCCGCAACCGGGCTGATGCGGTTTCAGTGGGTGAGAGAATAGATGAAGTAGTCGATGCCGAGCCGCAGCCCCTCTGTGGAGGGCTTCAGGGGATAGCGAGGCTGATCGATCCACTCCCAAAAATCACCGATGTCGTTGTTGTGATTGATAATCATCTGCAGCCGGCCGTTTTCGTCAAAGTAGCCGTAAAAGGTGGGACGGCCACCGTCAGCGGCGCGGTAAGGCGGATCAATATCCAGCGTAGGGATTTCGTAAAAGGTGTGGAAGATCGGGTGCTCGATTGTCATCCGGACAAAACTTCGGTCCGGGAATACGCGCTTCATCTGGTCGAGAAACCAGTCCAGCGACCGCTGGCTGTCGAAATCGTCAATCATCGCGAAGCCGCCCCGGTTCAGATACTCGCGGAAGTTTTTGACCTCCTGGTCGGTGAGATCCATCTCGTTGACGCCGACTTCGCTAAAGTAGACAAAGGGGTACCTGAAAATCTCCTCGCTGCCGAGCTCCACAATCACGTAGGACATCTTGCTCAGATTGATGCCGGTCGCTTCGCTGGCCACCTGCAGGATATGTTCCTCGGCATCGGGGTAGTCGTGCGCCCAGCCCTCCAAGCGGTGATAGACGTCGTATCCCAGCTTGCGGCGGACCGTGGTGAAACGAACGCGCGCAAAAATAAATTCCGTGTCGTTGGGCGGCCGGCGATTGGAGTCCATGTCCAACCACAGCCGCTGGCGCTCAAAATACTGGGTCTGGGCAAACGCGGACACCAGCACAAGACCGCCCAGCATCAGCCCGGCAAAAGCAACAATAATACGTGTCCCTGGCATCCTCGGAGCTCGTTCTGGCACACCATCTGCCTGTCGTTAGAAGAAGGCTACGGTGCTACGGTGCCACTGTCAATCGAAAAAGCTCCGCGCCGGGCCACACCCTTGCCGCCCGGGGAGCGCGGTCGGAGTTGCTGATTGCGCGGCCTCTCGCTACACTCTTTGCGGGTGCCTTAGGCCGTTCGGCAGGGCCCATAGCTCAGCGGTTAGAGCAGCGGACTCATAATCCGTTGGTCCCAGGTTCGAATCCTGGTGG
>JBGPJR010000077.1:0-7577 GCA_041485545.1 Terriglobia bacterium | reverse complement strand
TTTCGGATTTCGGGTCCCGATCGCGACTTTCTGAGGAAGAAATACGAGGATCTCATGAGCTTGGACAACGATCCGTCAAGCAGCTTCTTGCGCCATCACATAATCGAGTACGTTGAGGCAAAGGGTAAGCTCTCTCCCGCTCTGACCGAATGGATACTCGACCGGATTCCGATGATTCCTCGGTGTTACAAGGTGCAAGGACTCGAATCATCCGACGTTATCTTTACCAACCCTCCACCGGCTGAATTCGGTCCATACGACACGCGACTGGAAAAGGACTGGACGCGGCGTTACCTCTCGAGCGCTTATCCAGACTCTAGCTGGAGCAGAATGGAGAACTGGACATGGCCTCCGCCTGGAACTATTGTCCCTGATCCGAGAACGTTTCACGGCTTAAGCCGAGGCTAGTGCGGGTTGCGAAGATATCTAGAAAAATCGTCGAGGTCTCGAAGCGTATTGTTTAACTCCGGGAGACCCTTCCCAAACAAATCCTCGTCTGAGAGCCGACGTATTCGGGCACAAAACTGGTCCAAGGTCACCGCAATAGATGTTCCAGTGAAACACTTACCAATAAGAATCTGCTGAATCAGCTCGTCTGGTCCCCAGAGAACGATTGGTTTTCCAGTGGCAAATGCCTTACCACTCTCCGTTAAGCCAGCAGTCGATATTAAGTATCCTTTCCTTGCTTGAAAATGGATCATGGCACCAAAGAAATCCCGGACAACAGGGGAGCCAATTTGATCTTTCCAATGTTTGCATTGCGCGACATCCAATGCTCCAGCCTTTTTATCGTTGAGCACTAGATCGATTCCTTGATCGTCCGTTCCCGGCGTAAAGTTTACGTCATAGCCTAGGCCTTCAAAGATTGCACATGCCAGTTCTTCGAACTCGTCCCATTCCAGGGCGGCTATCCCCTTCTGCAATGTACGGAGGAAGGCCTCTGGAACCTTTGGTAAAGGTGCTAAAACTAGATCGAACTCTCCCATCGCATTTCTCCCTCAACCAGGAACTAATTGCTCCCCATAAACTCGCGCGGATGTTGGAATGCAAACTTTTGGAAAGCGTTATCAGAGTCTGCCATATGTCATAACTATCGTTCGCACTGAGCCGGTAGAAACGCCTAACCCAGGTTGTGGCTGACCTGGATAAAACCGGTCATGGGCAGCCTAACATGAAACGGCTGGGGGCGGGCTGTGTTGGCCACCGCGTGCAATCTTCTGTTGAAATTTCACCCTAAGACGCCCAAGGCGGACGCTGCTTTGCGGAGCGGTTTGTCGAGGGTCCAGAGCGTGCATCCGGTGAGAAGCGTGGAAGCCAGCAGGTGGGCGTCCACCCAGCCCAGACCGCGCCCGTAGAGGCGCCGCGTTTCCAAAAAACGCAGCACCTCGTCGTATTCCGCAACACGAGCCTCCGGCAAAGCCATCAGGGTGCTGAGAATTTCCTGGCGGTTGTGGAGCGTCCCGCAGGCCAACTCTCCTATGACAAAGGGGTGGCAAAGGACCTGCTCGTCGTAGAGCAAGGACCGCAGGCGCTCGCTCCCTATCCGAAGGTGCCCGATCCACACCGAAGTGTCTGCCAGAATCATGCCGGTTTGGTGGAGCGCCGCCTTCGAACGGGACGGAGCTGCTGTTCCGTGCCGCCGAGATCGGCCAAACGGCGGGCACTCTCTCTGGCGATCAAGGCCTCCAACCCCAGGCGCACCAGCGAGGTCTTCTCTTTGACCCCGGTCAGCTTGGCCGCATGCCGCAAGACCGAATCATCGATATTGAGTGTCGTCCTCATATGCGTCAATATGTATCATCTGTGCATACAAGTCAAGCGCTCCATTGGCGAGCGAGAAAACGCAGGAGGGCTACAGCGGGACTTCGGTGGTGTCGAGGATGCTGCGGATGATGGCGTCGGACTGCCCGGATTTTTTCAGCGTCGAGGCATAGCGTGTGCTCACCACGACCCGGTGGGCGAAAACGGGGATCGCCAGACGCTTAAAGTCATCCGGGAGGCAGTAGGTGCGGCCTTCCAGCAGCGCCAGAGCCTGCGCCGCTCGAAATAGCGCCTGGGAGCCGCGTGGTGAGACGCCCAGGGCCAGGTGCTCATGCTCGCGCGTATTGCTGACCAGGCGCAGCATGTAATCCACCAGCGAGTCTTCCACGGCCACTTGCCGCGTCGCCCGCTGCCACTCGCTGATCTGCTCCGCGGTGGCTGCCGGCACCAGTTCCTTCGCTCCGTCGCGGTGCTGCGAGTCGCGCAGAATCTCGCGCTCGCCCTCCAGCCCGGGATAGCCCATCCGAATGCGCATCAGAAAACGGTCCAGTTGCGATTCGGGCAGTGGATAGGTTCCATGGTGCTCGATGGGATTTTGCGTGGCGATCACCATGAACGGCTCCGGGAGAGGATAGGTGCAGCTATCCACCGTGACCTGACGTTCGTTCATGGCTTCCAGCAGCGCGCTCTGGGTCTTTGGAGTGGTGCGGTTGATCTCATCGGCAAGCAGAATATTCGTGAAGACCGGGCCCGGTTTGAACTCAAAAGATTCCCGGTGCTGATTGTAGACCGAGATGCCGATCACGTCGCTGGGGAGCAGGTCGCTGGTGAACTGAACGCGCTGGAATTTGCAGTTCAGGCTGCGCGCCAGGGCATGGGCCAACGTGGTTTTGCCCACGCCGGGGACGTCCTCAATGAGCAGGTGGCCCTCGGAAAGCAGCGCTACCAGAGCCAGCCGGATGGAGTCGCCCGTGCCGCGGATCACGCCATGCAAGGCATTCTCCAGATCCTGGAGGTGCTGCCGGAGTTGCGGAGGGAATGCCAGCTCGGGGGAGACCGGGGCGGTGCTGGCGGGATTGATCGTCCGTACGCTATTCATTCGTTAAGGTCCATTCCATCTCGCCAGCGGAAGAGCCAGAAACGGAGATGGTGGGCGATACAGGACTCGAACCTGTGACTTCCACCGTGTGAGGATGGCACTCTACCGACTGAGTTAATCGCCCATGTGGCAATCGCTGCAAACAGTATTGTAGCGAAGCTGGCTCTTGGGGGAAAGAGGCGGGACGCGCACAGGGAGGTCCCTTAGCGGGAACCAGGCCGTTCCGTTCCCGGGTGGTTCTGGGTGTCCGCATCCCGGTCCGGGCCGCCCGTGAAGACGCCCAAGATGCGGCGCAGCAAACCGGGCTTGTTTTCCTGTGCCGGCTCCGGCGGAGGAGTAGCGGCCACGGTTGCGGCGGGAACTACGGAAGGAGCCGCAGCAGGCTGCTGGACTTGCAGCTGCGCGGGTCCGGTCGGCTCGCTCGCCGCAGGATTGCCGGCACGTGTAATCGCCGGAGCGGAGAGAGTCTGAGGAACGGTTGGCAGGTAATGCAGGTGGCAATACTCGCTTGGCTCGGTGCCCTCAAGGAAAAACTCCGTTTGTGTGGTGGGACAATGGGGTGTTGCCAGCTCCCCGCTTCGGGATCAATCTCGACCTGAACGACATTCGGTGGCGGCTCCGGTACGCTGGCGTCGCTGTACTCCGGCACCGTGATGGCGCGCTTCATGAACTCGGTCCAGATCGGGAGGGCAGAGGAAGCACCGCTGAGCGGCAGTTCGAGGTCCGAGTCGTAGCCGACCCAGACCACGCAAATCAAATCGTCCGTGTAGCCCGCGAACCATCCGTCGTGCGACGTTCCGGTTTTTCCCGCTGCTGGCGCCGTGAAACCACGGGCCCGAACGCCAGCCCCCGTGCCGTGGTTGATGACGTCCTCCAGCAGGTTCGTCATCAAGAACGCGACAGCCGGATCCAGGACGGGAATCTTGCGCGGATAGGTCACGTCCAGCAGCGTGCCGCTTTTGCTTCGTACCATGGCCAGGAAATAGGGGTCTATCCGCACTCCCCGGTTCGCAAAAATGGTGTAGGCTCCGGCAACTTCCAGCGGGGTCACCTCATAGGCGCCCAGCGCGACGGCAGGCGTGGGCTGGATCTTCGGATTCATGCCGGCGCGGCGCGCCAGCGACACGATGGTGTCGTAGCCGATGCTCTCCGCCACCTTCACGGTCGCCACGTTGAGCGAATGCGTCAGGGCGTACCGCAGCGTGACCTCGCCGAAATAATCCTGGCCATAATTGGCCGGCTGGTAGGGCTTGCCGTCGAACAGGAAGGTGGTCGGCTCGTCCATCACTTTCGAAATGGGCGTCCAGGGGTGATCCGAGGCTCCGCTCTGGTAGGCCGTCAGCGCCGCGGCATAGACAAACGGCTTGAAGACGGAGCCGGGCTGCCGCTCGGCGAGGGCGCGATTGAGCTGGCTGGCACCGTAATCGCGGCCTCCGATGAGTGCCTTGACCGCGCCGGTGTGCGGGTCGAGCGCCACCAAGGCAACTTCCGGGCGAGGACCGTTGCTGTCCGCGTCGTTCCTGCGGGGGCGCCCCTTGCGCAGATCCGCCAGTCTCTTGTCCAGCTCCTGCACTCCCACGGAAATCGCCTCGGCGGCCGCGCGCTGCAGGCGGAGGTCCAGCGTCGTATAGATGCGGTAGCTCTGAGAGGTCAGCTCCTCTTCCGAGAACCGGTCCAACAACTGATCCTTCAGCATGTCCACGAAATAGGGCGCTTCGCTCGCCACCAGGTAGTCCGGCGCCAAATCCAGAGCAGCCTGCACGGCCTCATCGTGCTCCGGCTGGCTGATCGCGTGCGTTCCCAGCATGGCGTCCAGTACTTGATTGCGCCGCGCTTTGGCGGCGTCCGGGTGTCGGTATGGAGAATACAGCGAGGGACCCTGAGCCAGGCCGGTCAGCAACGCCACCTCCGGCAGCGTCAAGTTGCGAACGTCCTTGCGGAAGAAGGCTTGGGCCGCCTCGCCGAAGCCGCGAATGCTGAAGCTCCCCCGCTGGCCCAGGTAGATCGTGTTGCAGTAGTACTCAAAGATCTGCTCTTTGCTCAGGCGATGTTCGAGCTGGATGGCGACCAGCGCTTCGGCCAGCTTCCGCTTCCAGGTCCGCTCCGGAGTCAGGAACAGCATGCGGGCGACCTGCATCGTTAGCGTGCTGGCGCCTTGCCGGATTCTGCCGGAGCGCAGGTCAATGTAGGCAGACCGCGCGACCCCCACAAAGTCGATTCCGGAGTGGTCGAAGAAGCGGCGGTCCTCGATGGCGAGCACTGCCTTAACCAAGTACGGAGGCAGGTCTTGAAATGTGACCAGGCGGCGCTTCTCCCGGCTGCGGTCAAACAGGTTGGTGATGAGCAACGGCTCTAAGGAAATCTCGTTGCGCGCGAACTGATCCTTGAGCGATACAATGCTGCTCAGGTTACCGTCGGCAAAGTCCAGTTCGGCAGGCTCCGGCGAAAAGAACGAGTCTGGACCGGGATAAATACGAATGCCGCCGCGGACCAGTTGATAGCGGCCTCTGGGGGAATCGCTGTTCTCCGCGAAGCCAGCCAGCCTTAACTGGGCGGCGACCGCAGTGGCGCTGGCGGGCTGCCCCACACGAAGGCTTACCGGTGCAGCATAAACTTGGCTGGTCTCAGGGAAGACTTGCCCTTGCAGGCGCTCATCAATCATGCGCGAAAAGCGCACGTAATACGCCGTGAACACGGTCGCGCCGCCGACCAGCACCACCAGCGTGGCGCCCAGCAAAGCCCATCCCGGACGTCGGAACAGAGACCGAGAGCCGGGTGTGCCTTTGCGAATGATGATGCGCATGAAAGAAAACTGATTTCAGCGCGGCTCGCTACCGCACCATGATGTTGCGGTTGCCCGCAGCGGGGGAAAACTGCAGATCCAATTGGCGGACAAGCAGGTCCACGGGAACGTCGTAGTGGGCTGAGATGCTGATCGTAGGACCGCTTCGCTGCACCGCGACCTGGTCTGCACGGAGCGGGATGCCGAGTTGCTTGGCCTGGCCGAGCACCTGGTTGCGTACTTCCTCCTCGGTCATTTTCTGAGTGTAGGTTGCCGTTCGCGCGAGGCTCTCCATAGAATCCTGCAGTTGGTAATTGTCGATGTAGGGAGGCAGGAGTTTGACCGCCGCAAAAATGATTGCCGCCACGACCAGCAGCAACAGAAGCCCTGAAAAGGTCAGAAACCCGCGTTCGCAGCGTTGGAAGCGTTTTGCCGTGGTGTGATGGTTACTGGTCAATTCCGCACCGCCTGCAACCCCGCTCTGCCGAGTCGGGATGGATAGTGGTCAACCTCTTTGATTTTAACATTTAGCACCAGGTGTGTCGAGGCGCAAGAGCGATTGTGTCGGTTGTTACTTTTCTGCCAACGGCCCGCCGCGCCCTCCAGGCCAGTCCGGGAGACCGTTTCAGGAACTGGTATACTGCCTGCCATGGAGCTGCAGTTTGCGACTCAGGGTTTCAACCACATCCTGGATATCACACCAGAGGTGGGACGCCACGTGGAACGGTCCGGAGTTCGGGAAGGGGTTGCGCACTTGTTTGTGGCCGGCTCGACTGCGGCGCTGACCACCATTGAATACGAATCGGGTGCACTGCAAGATCTCCAGCGCGCACTGGTGCTGATTGCCCCCATGGCGGCGCACTACGCTCACAACGAGGCCTGGCACGACGGCAACGGCTATGCGCATCTCCGTGCGGCGCTGCTCAAGCCCGATCTCTGTGTGCCCGTCCGCGGGGGTAAGCTGGCGGTGGGAACCTGGCAGCAGATTGTCCTGATGGACTTTGACAACCGGCCGCGGCAGCGCACCGTCCTTTTGACTGTTACGGCGTCCGCTGGAGGCTAGGGAGGATGCCTTCCGGCGGCAGTGTTCGCATGCAAGGAACGGAACCGATCCAGGACGACCCTTACTTAGAAGTGAGAAGCGCGCTCGTCCGGCGCATCAATCAGGACCGGGCCGCGGCGGGTCTCGGCGCGGTGGAATTCGATGCGCTGGCGTCGCAAGTGGGCGACCGCCATTGCCAGGAGATGGCGGGACGTGGGTACCTCTCACACTGGAATTTGCAGGGCTTGCTTCCCTATCACCGCTACCATTTTGCCGGAGGGCGCGATCACGTGCAGGAGAACCTGTCACGCATGACGGTTATGTCTTCTCAGCCAAATCCCATCTCGGCGGAACCCCAGGCCGTGCTGCGGCCGCTGCTGGAGGCCCATCAGCGCTACGTGGACGAGCAGCCGCCTCTCAACGGGCATCGCAGGAACGTGTTGGACGCTGGGCACACCCACGTGGGCATCGGCCTTGCCGTCGTCGGAGGAGAGTTCACCATGGCGGAGGAGTTTCTGAACCGCTACGTGGAACTCGCTGCATTTCCCGAAATACTGCCAAGAGGACCCATCGTGGTCGATGGTAAGTTGTTGCACAGCGGCTTCGGCCCGTTTTACTGCGCCGTCTTTTATGAGGGCTGGCCGGTCCCGCGGGACGTCGACGCGCTGAACCGCACTTATGCCTACGAAGATATGTCCGGCGATGTCTGTGCCCGCGTCCCGCCTTGGGAGATGTCTTTCCGTCCCGCAAACCGGCAATTCCGCTTCAACGTGCCCGTGGAGCCGCGCGGCCCGGGATACTATCATCTAGTCCTGTGGGTGCGCCAGCCAGTTCGCGCCATCCCCTACCAAACGGGCATCGGCGGTTTCCAAGTGGACACCGCGGACGGCGTG
>JBGPJR010000076.1:0-7607 GCA_041485545.1 Terriglobia bacterium | reverse complement strand
GTTTCTAGCAACGGGGAAGATCTTGGGTTTTTCGATCTGCTAGATCTCGTGGAGGAATATTCCGCAGAACTCGTAGAAATCATGGGGCGGATGTCCGCTGAGACAACTGCATTGGGCAGCAAAATGACGGAGCGCACAGGGGAAATCAATCTTGCGACCGCTCAGGCAGAGAGTGCGCTCAGTCGAGGGGAAGCAAAAGCGCTGATCGAGAAGGCTGCGGTTGACATGAACCACTACGTAGCGCGCGTGAGAACCGAACAGCCGATGTTCCGGGAGGCTGTGCGGAAGACTGCAGACGCCGTCGCCCGGGCCGCGCTAATGACCATCGACATCGATTCGCGGGATCGAACACAGGTCCGAGGAGCCAGGGCCGGGTTATCCGAACTCGCCGAGGCATTGGGCCGGTTATACGATTCCACCGTGTCGTTTCGGACGACCATTAACCGCATACCACGTTTAACAACAATTCTTAACCGAGCCAAGCGCGAGACCGCGAACCTGCTGGAAGAACAGCTAGAAACCATCGCCAGTGGACGTCGAGTGCTCCTAGAAGCGGCTAAGGCTTTGGACGCATTGCTGGGCAACGGAAGCGCTGACACCTAACGGCTGAACACGGCCCGGCGGAATTGGGACAGTGAGTCAATTTCGCTTGGCTTCCTTTCACACGGAGATAACTTGTTTCAGCCACGCGGGGGATCGCGCTGGTCTTTTAGACGCTGATGACGGGGCAGGGGGATTGGCGAATGATCGCGTAGGCGTTGGCAGGCAATCTGCCTCCAGAACGGTCCTTTGGCCCCCGTCCGATGACCAGCAGGTCGGCGCGAATGGATTCCGCCAGCGACCGGATCGCTTTGGCTGCCCCCCCACCGAGGATGTGGGTTTTCGCGGATTCGGTCTTTGTGGCGGCCTGAACCTTCTGCATTTCTTTTCCAGCCAGCGCTTCCAGCTCCATCCGAAACTGCGGAGAAGAATCATAGGGGAAGCCAGGGTCCAACGAAGCGAGGCTGTGGGCAATGCTGAGCTGGGCCTGGCAATCCGCCGCGAGCTGCGAGGCCCATGCGACCACTTCCTGACTTTGCAGGCCGAAATCAATGGCGCAAAGAATCTTCGCAAACCGGATGGTTCCGGAGGCCGGCGGTCTTTCCAAGTGAACGTCGGTCAATACGGGGCAGGAAGCGTCGTGCAGAACCTTGGACGTGACCGAACCAATCAAAAAACGGCGCAGCGGGCCGTAGCCATGCGTCGGAATGGCGATCAGCGAGACAGGTTCCTTTTGTGCGAACGCGACGATTTCGGTGGCCGCGTCGCCCTCCTGCACGACTCGCTGTACCTTAAGACCGTGCAGTTCGGGAACTGCAAACCGTTCCATTTGCTCTCGTCTCGCGTCGATGGCTGCAGCGGGAACGGGGATCATCACCGGGCCGGAAAATCCCGTGGACGGGATGGTGTAAAAGGTCTCCACGACGTGCAAGAGCGTGACCTCGGCGGCGTAGCGTTCTGCGATGGCTTTGACGTAAGGCAAAACGCCCCGACAGCGGTCGGAGAAATCCACCGGCGCGAGAATTCGAGAGATGGGGAGCATCCGGCAAGCCTCCTGTCAGGAAACGTTCGTTTTCACCCAAACAGCTAAGAGGACTCCTCGGTAGCAAGAGGGCTGTTGTCTGGGCATTCTACGACTATAACGCTGGAGGGCGCGGCCTGTCTTAGTAGACTTCAGAACGGGAGCCCACGGCACAGCCATCGTGCCGTGGCTAACCCACTGCCCGCTCGCCGTGGCGCCGCCGCAAGTCACGCAGCCCACAGCGGTTAGGTGGGAACCGTCTGGGGACCCGGCCTGTTTTCCCGGTGGCGCAGGAAATGCCTGCTCCAGCTGCGTTACGGGTCGCGGGGGACCCCTCACAATTTATTTTTCCAGCTCCCTCTGTGTTGTGCTATACTTTATTTGGTTTGAAGAAGTCCATTAGCTTGAAAACACTCCGTACCATTGTTTGCTTCCTGTCCAATTGACTCCCTCAAATGCCCTATAGCCGTGTCGAGGCAGCTCGCCGAGGCCCGGCGTGACCAGGCCGTTCTGCTTTTGCAGTGCGGCAACTTTTAAGGAGAAAATCGAATGAAGAATGTATTTGTCGGAAACATGAGTTTCCAAACTACGGAAACTGAACTGCGGTCCATGTTCGAACCATTTGGGGAGATCACACGCGTTTCAGTGGTAACAGACCGCGACACGGGCCGGGCCCGGGGCTTCGGTTTCGTCGAAATGTCCAATGATGACGAAGCGGCCAAGGCGATCGCGGCATTGAACGGAAAGGAAATCGATGGTCGTGCGTTGAACATCAACGAAGCACGCCCCAAGACGGCGGGTGGCGGCGGCGGCTCACGGAACGGCGGGGGTTACTCCCGCGATAATTACCGCGGGCGCTAGTCCGGCTCCTAGCTACAGACAGGACTTGTGGCGGATCGGGACTGGGTGTACCGTGCCGAGCGCCACAAGTCCTTTTGCCGTTTGGCCAGCGAAACGAAGAAGGTTCCTCTTTGCGGGAGTGATCTCGCATCCCTGAAGCGCGCTCCCCGAGAAAAATCCGATTGCCCGCCGAAAGAGTCCCCGGAGAAGCACCTGGGACAACGGAAAATTGTACCCAGCGTCTGGAAGAGGGGTAACATGAACAGGGAACGATGCCAGCCGGGCGGTTCCCGCCGGCTGCAGATAGGAGGCAATTTTGAAAGTCGAAACGTCTGATTCAGAATGTGCGCCAGCGCAGGGAGGCTTTACCACGCCGATCTCCGACGCCGAGGCGCTCCAATACCACGCCGGGCCGCCGCATGGCAAGATTGCAATCATTCCTACTAAACAGTGCCTGACCCAGCGGGATTTGAGCATCGCCTACACACCCGGAGTGGCGGTGCCCTGCCTGGAGATCGCGCGCGACCCCGCCCTGGTTTACGAATACACGGCAAAAGGCAACTTGGTGGCGGTGATCACCAACGGAACGGCGGTGCTGGGCCTGGGCGACATCGGACCAGCGGCCGGCAAGCCGGTCATGGAGGGCAAGGGCGTCCTGTTCAAGCGGTTTGCGGACGTGGATGTGTTCGACCTGGAACTGGCCACGCGCGATCCCCGCGAGATTGTTCGCATTTGCCAGGTGTTGGAGCCAACCTTCGGCGGCATTAACCTGGAAGACATCAAGGCCCCCGAGTGCTTCGAGATTGAAGAGGAACTCCGGCGAACCCTGAAGATTCCGGTCTTCCACGATGACCAGCACGGCACCGCGATCATTGCGGCCGCCGGGTTGCTGAACGCTCTGGAACTCGCCGGGAAGCAAATCGGCCGCGTCAAGATTGTTTTCAGTGGGGCGGGAGCCAGCGCCATCGCTTGTGCCGAACACATGATTCGGCTTGGCGCCTGCCGCGAAAACATCACCTTGTGCGATACCAAGGGAGTCGTCTACAAAGGGCGTGTCGAGGGAATGAATCCTCACAAGGCACGCTTCGCACAGGACACCCCGGCACGGCGACTGGATGAGGCGCTCCGGGGAGCCGATGTGTTCTTCGGCCTATCCGTTGGGAACTGCGTTGACTCTAAGATGGTCCTCTCGATGGCGGAGAACCCCATTATCTTTGCCATGGCCAACCCTAATCCGGAGATACCGTACGATGTCGCCATGAAGACGCGTTCCGACTTGATCATGGCCACGGGACGTTCAGACTTCCCCAACCAGGTCAACAATGTGCTGGGCTTTCCCGCCGTCTTCCGTGGCGCCCTCGACGTGCAGGCAACTACCATCAACGATGCGATGAAGGCGGCCGCGACGCGCGCTTTGGCCAATCTGGCGAAGGAGCCGGTGCCGGAATCCGTCTGCCGGATTTACGGTGTGGAGAGCCTGGTCTTTGGACGGAACTACATCATCCCCAAGCCCTTCGACTCGCGCTTTGTCATCGAAGAGGCTGCCGCCGTAGCAGAGGCTGCTATGACAAGCGGAGTCGCCCGCCGGCCCGTGAATCTCAAAACTTACAAGAAGGAACTGGAACAGCGGCTGAGTAAATTTGAGCGATCGGTGCCTTGAGATTGAGGGCAAGCAGTTTCGACGAGAACCTGAGGCCAAAGTTGCCGCAGAACGCAAGTCGTGCCGCCCGCCTGGCCGGTTAGCGCAGCAGGAACAGGGACCCAACCAGGCTGGCGGCGATCCATGCCAGTCCGCCGGCAGCGCGCCAGCGGAAAGCGGGACTGCCCAGCGACAAGCTGACCGCTGTTTTCAGCGCCGTATTCGATAGCATGCCGATGATCAGCGCCTCCACGGCAATTTCCGGCGATATCCCTGCCGCGCCGCGCGCCAGCGAGATCGTCAGCGCATCCATGTCGGTCAATCCCAGGATCGCGCCGGAAGCCAGGACCCCGGGGTCGCCCCATGCTTGCCGCAGCCAGTACATCAGATAGAAAACTCCCTGGAACATCGCCGCCATCGCAATGGAGGCTTTGAATTGCAGCGGATTCTGTACTTGTTGAGGAGCCTCGGCGGTCTTGCGTTCCAGCCGCAGGTACCCGATCGTGGTTGCAGCGCCGCCCAGCAGCAGCGGCAAGACAAGCACGGGGAGCGCCAGCCGCGCCATGCCAGGATTGAGCAGCGCCACGGCCGCCAGCACGCGCACCAGTAGGACCGTAGACGCGCCCACCACTCCAACCGCGAGCGCGGCGCCGAGTTTTTTCTCCGACCGGCTCACGCGGGAAAACAGGAACGTTACGTTGGTAGATGAGATGAGCCCTCCGATCATCCCGGTTACCGCATACCCCGCGCCGGCGCCCACCATGCGCCGCGCAATGCCGCCGAGAAAACTCAGGCCCGAGAACAGCAGCACGAACAGCCACAGCATTCGCGGACGGATGCCACCCCAGGGGCCATAAGGACCTTCCGGCAGCAGCGGGAGGATGACTACGGCCATGACGGCGAAGCGCACTCCGGCGCGGAGGCTGGTGTCGTCCAGCCGGTGCGCTAGCTCATGCAGGCGGGTCTTCTCCGCCAGCAGCAGAGTCGTGAGGGCAATCACTCCGGCGGCCAGGTCCCAGTGGCCGCTCGCGGCGAGCAGTCCGGCAGCCAGCACCACGAGCGCCGCCACCTCCGTCGTGCCGTCAGTGTCATGGCGCGAGGCCGCGGCGTATCCTGCAATCACCAGCGCAACCGCCCCGCCGAGCAGTAGCCCGGCGAGCACGTGGCCGCCCTCCGCCCAAATCCATCCGGCCATTCCGGCCAGCCCGCCCAGCAACGTGAACGTGCGCACGCCCGCGAAGTGAGCGCGCCGCCCGGAAGCGTGCCCCGAGCGCTGCCGCTCCAGCCCTACGGCCAGCCCGCCGAGCGCAGCGATGAGCAGGCCGATAATGGCGCTCTCTTCGTCGTTCATAAGGTCGGCGCGGCCCTCGTCCTCTGCAGGCAGAGGAGTTGCGCGCGCCTTAGGATACTACGTACTGAGTGGAGTAGCGATGGATGAGGAGCCGTGCTGCTCATCCTGAGTTGACCGGTTTCGGGTACAATGGCGCCTTGCGCGGCACGCAAGACGCTGCCCGCATCGAGCGACGGAAGGGAAACTCACGATGGGATTGAAAATTGCGGTCATTGGAGCGGGCAACATTGGCGGAGCCTTGCTGGGCGGCATTTTGAAGAGCCACTTGGCTGAGCCCAAGGACGTGGTGGCCACCGATGCGCGCGATGAGCGGCGCCGGGAGCTGGAGCAGCAGTGGAAGATTCGCGTGCTGCCCACCGACAATCGCAAGGCGGTCGAGGGCCGCGATGTGGTGATCCTGGCGGTCAAGCCGTACATCGTCCCCGCGGTGCTCGAGGAGTTGCGCGGCGCACTGCGAGAAAACCAGATTGTGATTACCGTCGCTGCGGGCGTGCCGCTCGCTCTCTATGAAGCCGTGCTGGGCAAGCGCATCCCGCTGTTCCGCGCCATGCCCAACATCCCGGTGGTGGTGGACGAGGGCGCCACCGCCGTAGCCGGCAACGCGGCCACTACGGCGGAGCAGCGCAAGGTGGTGGAGAAAATCTTCGGGGCGCTGGGGTGCATCGTGTTCGTCGAGGAATCGCAACTGGACGCCGTCACGGCGCTCTCTGGGAGCGGGCCTGCATACATCTATATGGTGATTGAAGCGCTGATTGACGGCGGCAAGAAGATGGGCCTCTCGCAGGAGGTGGCTACGCGCCTCACCGTGCAGACTGTGCTCGGCGCGGCGAAGTTGGTGCGCGACACCAAGCTCCATCCCGCGGTGCTGCGCGATGAGGTGGTCACGCCCGGCGGCACCACCATCGCGGCCATTCATGAGCTGGAAACGCACGGCCTGCGCGCCATGCTGATCAGCGCGGTGGAGACCGCCACCAAGCGGTCGAAAGAGATCGGAGCGCAATTGCTGGCGCGCTACACACCTCCCGATCTTTCTGAACCCACGCCCAAGCCGCGCCCGCGTCCCCGCAAGCGCTCCCGATAACTCTCATCGGAGCCGACGTCCCTCAAGTTTCATTGCTGCTCAGGGCTCAGGAGGTTTGGTTGCACGAACGGCGGCTGCCTCCTCCGTGCGTGATAATCCTTCCAGGAACCTCGCGAAAAAGTCGATTCCTGCTGGATCGCTTGGGCACAAAGCGATGGCGGCTCGGTACTCTTGCTCCGCCTCTCCGTCTCTCGCTTGCACCGCTAGGGTATCTGCCAAATATAGGTGAGACCAGTAGTCAAAGGGATCGATTTCAATGCAACGCCTGAAATGATATTCCGCTCGAAGAGGATCGCGCTGTTTGCGGATGAGCTTTCCCAGTTCCTGATGCGCTCTCGAGTAATTCGGGTCAAGCTCGATTGCTCGTTCCATGAGTTTTCGAGCTTCTTCCTCGTTATCGCCCTGTTGAAGCAATGCCAGATTGAGAGCCGCCTCCTCATACGCCGGGTCAAGCAGCAGCGCATCAGAGAATGCCTGTCTCGCGGCCGCGCGATCTTCAAGGCCTTCGTAGGCAGCGCCTAGAAACGTAAGCAGCCTCGCGCTTCGATTGATCCTGAGTGCTCGTTCGAACCACTCTCTCGCTTGTTGCAGTTGTTCTGTTGGATTTCCATCCGTCCTCGTCAAAAATAGTGAGCCCAGGCCCTCCAAAACTTCCCCATTGGTCGAATCAAGTCTGAGTGCTTGCTTATAAGCATCTTCAGCATCGGCCCAGCGTTCCAGTTGTTCAGCGGCAAGACCTGCTCGGCAGAAAAACGCAGGGTCGTCGTTATCGGAAGCGAGTTCTTTCCAAAGCACAAGGGCACGCTCGAAATCCCCCGCGTTCTCTGCGCTTTCAGCTTCATCTTCTCTGGACGACATCGCTGGCCTCGCTCTTTCTAATCACCTACCTGTTCTTGGCGGCGGTGCTGTTCCAGTTTGTGCATGCGGGCGCCCCAGGCGAGGAACCGCGTCAGCTCCCTCCGCTCGCGCCACAGGAAACTCCAGAAGACGCCAAACGTAATTTGCTCGGCGGGGATGCCGGAGTAGGTTTCGATGCGCCAGCGCAGGTAACGGCTCTTCCAGGGCCGCAGGCGGTAGCCGCGAGTCGCCACCCAGAGGAACCACAGGGCGTAAAGGGGCATCGAATCAGTTCAGC
>JBGPJR010000075.1:0-7610 GCA_041485545.1 Terriglobia bacterium | reverse complement strand
TCTTGCGAGTCCTTCTGCATCCGAAGAGTTTCAACCCACCCCGTCGTTGGAACCAGCTTGGCTTTGGGAAGCAACTCTCGTAACTGGCGGTGAGCCTGATAACTAAGAGCACCCCCTTCAAATCCGACGCGGCCAGGGGCAGCACTGGAGGCCGCCCGAGCCGCCGCTGCCAGCGCATCGCCTTTGACAATCCGGATGGCGCACCCCTCGGCCTCCTGGTGCGCCTGCAGGTCATAGCGCGAATCGGTGAATAGGATGGCTTTGTCGGCGGAAACCAGGAGGGCGCCGGCACTGCCGGAAAAGTCCGTCAGGTAATGAACATTCGGAAGCGACCCGACCAGAAGCGTTGCGAGCTTCCCTGCGACGAGCCGCTGGCGCAGCTTCTCCAGGCGAGCTGCTACCGGAGCATTTCGTCCGTGGAGGCGCTGCGATCGGCTGGCTGGGATCCGGTGGCGGGGAATGCGTCCTCCTGAAAATGGCAAGGACTCCCACGCCGGGAGTCCTTGCTGGATGATTGACAAATAATAAGTTACGAGCTACGACTGCGTGATCTTGGGGGTAAGGAAAAACAGCAGCTCGTTGGTTTCCGCGCTGGTCCGCTTGTGCCTGAACAGACTGCCAACCAGCGGAATGTCTCCCAACAAGGGAACCTGCTCTTCCTGCAGGCTGTTGTTGGTCTGAATGATTCCGCCGAAGAAAACGGTTCCGCCATCGCTGATCAGCACGTTGGTCGTGGCAGCCTGCGTGTCCAGAGCCGGAATGCCCAGGATGCGAGGGATGCCGGCGTCAATGGAGGTGTTCTCGATGTCCGCCTTCAGGAAGATGGTTCCCTCAGAGGTGATCTGGGGCGTCACGGTCAGCCGCAGCACGACCTTGACGTACTGCACCGTGATGGTGTTGTTGACGCTGGTTTGGATGGGGATGCGCACGCCCTGCTCGATGTTCGCCTCAATGTTGTTCTGCGTGATGATCTTGGGCCGGGAGAGGAGCTTCCCAACACCGCGCGCCTCGGCTGCGGTGATAATCTCATCCAGCGCAAACCGCCCGCCCGTGAGCAGGAAGGTGAAGCCGCTGGTGGGTGCCGCGGTCGGGAGATTCACCGCCAGCGGTTGCGGCAGGTTGGCGAACGTAGGTCCTCCTCCCGTATCGGTGGGAGGTGATCCCACGAACAGCGGAGGCACCGTGCCCCGGTTGATGGGGCTGACGCCCACCGAACCGGTGCCACCCAGGGTGATGTTCCCGCTGGCTCCGGAGGCAGCGAACTGGCTCCCAATCTCGCTAGCGAAGCTGCGCTTGGCGGCGATGATGCGCGCCTCAATCTCCACCTGCTGCGTCCTGCGGTCCAGAGTGCCGATCAGGCTGCCAATCTTGTCCAGGCTGCTCGCGATATCGGTGATGATCAGGGTGTTGGTCCGCGCATCGGGCACCATGTTTCCCCGGGGGGAAAGAAAGGGCTTCAGCGGAGTAACCAAATCCGCCGCTTTGGCGTAACTCAGCGTGCGGGTAACCGTATCGAGAGGCATTCCTTGTTTTTCGCGCTGCTCCTCCGCCTGAGCCTTGGCCAATTGCGCTTTGGCTTCCGCCTCGAGCGTAGATACCTTGGCGATGCGAACGACATTGCCTGTGCGGGTGCAATCCAGACCGTTATTCCTGTCTACAATGTCCATGGCCTGGTCCCACGGCACCTCATCGAGGACGAGGGTTACCACGCCGCTGACAGTGGGGTCCAGCACCACATTCATGCCGCTGACTTCGTGCATCAGCCGGAAGAAGTCCTTCAGGTCCACGTCCTTCAGATTGAGTGAGATCGGTTCTCCCGTGTAGGCGCCCGTCATGCACGGCTGCGCCATCTGCTGCGGTGTCGCGGCCCGGGCGGCGCCCGCGGCAGCCTGCGCCATCAGGACCGGCTCCTTTGCGGAATCAGGCGAAACCGATTCCGGCGCGCGCTGCGCCGGAATCGGTTGCATGGCAAACGAGGGCGCGCTCGCCTCTGCGGCGGCCTTCAGAGGCTCCAAAGCAAGTGTTGTCTGCGTCATGGCCACGGGCACCGGCTGCGCGGCGGAGACTTCTTCCGACTCGACGCGTTCCAATACCGACTCCGATCCCGACGGATGCGCTCGCCCCAAAGTTGCACCCAGCGCGGCTGGCGGTACCACCGCAGCGGGATCCGCCGACGCTACGAGCGGGGGCTCCGGACCGACAGCGGGCCGGGCGGCTTCGGAAGCGATCGGGGAAACGTCTTCCGAACTAAGGTCAGAAACGAGCTGCGTGTCCCCACCGGAGGAATTCTTGCCGTCCGCGATCGGTTGGCTGACCATGGCCAGACTCACCGCCGCGTCGTTACCGGCGTTCTGCTTCAACGGACCCGCCAGAGCAATAACCAATCCGCCGTCCTGGCGACGCACTTCAAAGCGAACCTGGGAGTCCAGGTCCATCACCACCCGCGCAACCGGCGGATCGTTGCGGAACTGCGCGATACGCACGGCTTTCAGCGGAGGCGTGTTGACCGCCAGATGCGTCTGCCGGATGTGATTCACGGTGTTGCTCAGGTCCACCACCAGCCGGTCCGGCTTGCTCAGCTTGAGGGTCTGGTAGTTCAACTCACCGTCGCCGAGGATTTCCACCTCCAAGCCCGCACTGTTGTCCGGCTGAATCACGGAGACTTCCCGCAAGGATGCTTGGTTGGACCGGGAGGGCGTCACACTGGAACCCGCCGTGCGGGGAGCCGGAGCGGCACTCGCAACCGCCCGCTGCACTCGAATCTGCAGGCCGTCGGGAACTGCCGTGGGCCGGATGTCTGCCTCCTCCCGAAGCGTGATTTCCATGCCCAAGTGAGGCTGGCTGTCCGCGCCATGGTAGGAAAACACCCGGTAGCTGGATACCAGCGGCGACTCGACGGGCTGGCTGTCGGCGTTGCCATCCCCGGAAATGCCAGTGATGTCCAGCAAATAGACCTTGGGGCCGACCCGGGAGGGAGTAAATTGCACCGGAGTCGGCAACCGCAGCAGAAACGTGGTGCCCTGCGCGTCCACAGAGGTCTTGATTCCCTGCAACGTTCCAGAGGCCGCCGCCACTCCGGTGAGCAGGGGCAAGCTCATCAGTAACTGGAATAACCCACCTCGTAACTTCATCACGTCTCCTCCTTGCAAGTCAGTACGCCACGGCTCCGAGCCGCGAGCCGACGGTCCCGGAAATCCCTTCCGCTACTGCTGGGAAGCCATTTGCTTGACCACTTCACGCGTTCTCGGCTGGCCGGCCGCATCGCTGAACCGTTCTTGAAACACGATGTCACTCTCAGAAATCCGGGTCACCGTGCCGTTGTACAACTCATCGCCCACGTACAGGAAGTAAGCGCGTTTGGTCTTGTTGTCCACCACCGCGATCCACTCGCTGTTCAGGCCCCGCACAATCCCTTGGATGGTTAATTGCCCAATCACCAGCCCCGCTTTCCCGGGCGGCAGGCGGGCCGGCAGTTGATCTCCGGATGCCTTGACCACCAAGGGCCGGAAGGGGTCTCGACGGCTTCCGGTTGGGGAAGGCGTCGCCGGGCGCGCTGCAGCGCCAGTCTGCGCCGGGGACGAGCCGACAGTAGCGGCCGGCGCAGCAGCCTGCGACGCCGCGGCCTGCGCCGCGCGGGCTGAACCCGCCGTTTGCGCTTGAACCGTGCTGGCTGCCAGCAGAACGCCGAGGGCCATCCGATGAATTCCGGTCATACGGTTCTCCTCATCTGATCTTCATCGGGCCGCCGCGGGAGCCGGACGGGCCGGTGGCCGGGCCAGTGGCCGAGCCGGTGGCCGGGCCGGGGCACGACCGCGCTGGGGCGCCGCCGGGGCGGACGGTTCCGTCTCCGGCTGTTCCTCGCGACTAAAGAAAGTAGTCACGCTGCATACCGCCACCACTGTTTCACTGGGAGCGTAGTCGTATTTCTTAGCACCTTGTATGGTGCGGCCCGATTGCAGGCCACCCATCTTCAGATCGGACACGTTGGTAATGCGCTCCACGCGGCCCAGGCGGTCATAGAACTGCAGTACGTCGAAGTAGGTTCCGTCCAACTCGATTTCAAAGGGCACCTCGACGTAGTACTGCTGCGTGGTGGCAGCTTTGGCCGTGACGCGCCGAAACTGCACGCCCGCCGTGACGGCCTCGGTTTGCAAGAGTCGCACAAAGTTGTCCACTTCCTTTTCATCCGGCACGATGCGCTTCAAGTTGGCGAGCTGGTTTTCCAGTTGCTTGTTATCGGCCTCCAAGGCCCGCACGCGCTCGCGGAAAGGGCGCAGCGGCGCCACTTCGCTGGTGAGCTGGGTGACCTGTGCGCGCTTGGCCGCGTTCGCCGCGCGAACCTGCCCCAGGTTGGGATAGAAATATTCCGTCATGGCCCATAGAGCGGCGCCGAGGACCAGAATCACCGCGATCTGAAGCGTGAGGGAGAGATCGGTGAATTTGGGAATAGGCATCGCGGTCCCCTCTCTCTAGGCAGCGCCCGGCGGTGCCGGCGGTGGCGGCGCGGGAGTCAAAGGCGCCAGCTGCGCGTCGAGCGTAAAGTTATAGCTGGTGAAATCGCGCGTGGTGTCCTGGACACTTTCCTTCAAATCCAGTTCTTTGAAGGTGCCGCTGTTCATCAGCCGGGTGATCAAGTCCGCTACGGAGCGCATCGTCAGAGCCACTCCGTTGATGCTGACCCGTTCGCCCGTCTTCTGAAAGTCGGTCAGCCAAACCGAGTCGGTGGTGGAAAC
This sequence comes from Terriglobia bacterium, assembly GCA_041485545.1. GTDB lineage: Bacteria > Acidobacteriota > Terriglobia > 2-12-FULL-54-10 > 2-12-FULL-54-10 > DATMAF01. The sequence continues at coordinate 2,877 of JBGPJR010000075.1, read as the reverse complement.
GGAATTGGCCAGGGTGTTGAGCAGCAACACGGGCCCGGATTGCTGCGCCTTCAGTTGCTCGATGACGTTGATGCGCGCGGTCAGCAGTTCCTTGCGTTTGGAAAAGGTCTCGTATTGCGCCTGGACCTGCGCGAGTTCCGCCTTCTCCCGTTCCAGGGACTGCACCTGCTCCTGCAATTGAGCGCCTTCACCCTGCAGAGCCCGGTAGCGCCACAGCTGCACTCCGGCCACTACCACGATGACCCCGATCAACAGGCCGAGTGCCACACCGCCGCCCGGGGCCACCACGATCGGAGCGCGCATCCGGCGCCGTTTGGCTCGGGGTACTCCCAGCAGGTTTACGCGAATCATAAGTCTTCAAAACTCCTTAAGGCCAGCCCGACCGCCACGGCTAACCGGGGCGGGTTGGCCGACACGATCTCCCCGATCGGTCCCGCTGCATCGTAGCGGATGCGACGCAGCGGATCGAGCTGCTCCACCGGCAGGCCCAGTTCCTGTTGCAGCAGATCGGTCAAGCCGTACACTTTCGCCGAACCACCCGCCAGATAAATCTTGCGGATCTGCTCTCCGGCGGCAGTGGCACGGAAGAAATCGAAGGTGCGCTGGATTTCCAGGACAATGATCTCGGAAACGGACTTCAGTACCGGTAGCCGCGCCTCGTCGCTGATGCCCGGAAGCGTCACGCCGGTCTTGAGCGTTTCGGCCTCGTCAAAGCCCAAGTCCAGCTCCTTTTGCAGGGTGTCGGTATACTGGTTGCCGCCCACCGAAACATCCCGAGTGAACAGCGGAATTCGCCCCTTCACGATGTTGATGTTCATGACGCTGGCGCCCAGATTCAGCAGCGCCACCGTCAGATCGCCCGACGGCTCATAGTTGTACTCGTAGACGTTCTGCAACGCGAACGCGTCAATGTCCACAATGGCCGGATTCTTGCCCGCCAGGACCACCACGTTGGTGTAGTTGAGAATCTTGTCCTTTTTCACCGCCACGAGCAGGACGTCCATGGTGGGGCTGTCCGGCCCCGTATCCAGAATCTGATAGTCCAGATTGACTTCGCCAATATCGAAGGGAATGTGCTGGGCGGCCTCCATCTGCACGGCGCCTTCCAGTTCCTCCTCGGTCATGGGCTGCAAAGCCAGCTTCTTTACGATCACCGAGTGGCCCGACACGGAAGTGGCTACGTTCTTGGTGCGAATCTTTTGGTCCGTGAAAATGCGCGCGATGGTGTTGGATACCTGGCCGGTATCGACGATCGCTCCGTCCACCACAATTTCCGGCGCCAGCGCCTCCAGGCCCAAGCGGACCACTTCCAGGTCCTTGCCGGCGCGTTTCAGTTCCACGGCCTTGACGCTGCTGGAACCAATGTCCAGCCCCACGACCTGTCTTGTCTTCCCAAAACCAAACATTGCGCTTCCTCCGAGCCGGCTAGTGTTGTCCTGCAGCGGCTCTTTTGGAACTCCTCGGTTCTCGGGTCTGACTCTGGCGTTCCATCCAACGATCCAACGTCGTCTTTTTCAAACGCCAGCGATTGCCCAACTTGAAGGCTGGCAGCCTGCCTTCCGACAGGTACTTGTACAAGGTATCCGGCGAAACGCCCAGATAACCGGCCGCCTGGTCCACATTCATTACTTCCCGCAAGCTGTCCACGGAACCCGGCTCGAATCGGGAGCCGCCTGTCACTGCTTTACCCATGATGACCCACTCTGGCGCTCCGCCGAGCCGTCTCCGCGTTCCCCCGCTCTAATAGCCGCTTTTGCCCCATCCGCCAAGTGAATACTCCGTATCCACCCGTCCTGCGGACCCATTCTTCCGTAACACCCGACAATCTTGCTCCCGAAATTTTCGAATCGCAATATGTTTCACGGAATCGTGGTGCCTGGAAAGGTACCGTGCGGTGAGCTGTGCCGGCGAGCAAGTTTTAGGGCCGCCGAAGCAGCTCGCGATGTCATCGTAGACCTCTCGCAATCCCCCAGAGCATGGGTCCGTTTTCTGCTGTCGAGTTCTGACCGATGTGTCTGAAAACGGTTATAATCCCCGCTGGTTCTGTCACCATGAGTCGCCAAGCGAGCGCGGCTGATAAGGAGTGGAACGAGGGATCAGCAACCGTCTGGCTGATGCGTTTCTGTAGTTCTCATTTCTTCCGAGGTGTTGCACGGTGAACTCTCCCAGAGCGGTTCTATTCCCCGCCGGCGGGCCCCAACTGAAGGAGTCGCTGGCGGACTACAGCCGCCGGGGCGGCTTTGCAGCGCTGCGCAACGCGCTGGCCGCAAGTCGGCCAGCCGCGGTCATGGAAGCGCTCGAGCGGGCGCAGCTGCGCGGGCGCGGCGGAACGGGCGCTGCCACGGCGGGGAAGCTCGCACGGTGCGCACAGGCCGAGGGACAGCCCAAATATGTTGTGGTCAATGGCGGCGAGAACGAACCCGGCTCCTTCAAGGACCGCAAGCTGCTGGAGTACACGCCGCATGCCGTGCTGGAGGGCGCGTTGCTGGCAGCCTACGCGGTGGGGGCCTCACGCATCATCTTCTATGTGAATGCAAATGATGCAGAGGCGCGCCGCCGGGTCCATGGCGCCATCCAGGAGGCGGAAGCACGCGGCTGGCTCGGTGAGGGCATTCACGGGAGCAGCTTTTCAGCGCAGGCGGAGGTCTTCGCCGCTCCCGCGCCCTACATAGCGGGCGAGGAAACCGCGGCGCTCGAAGCCATCGAGGGCAGGCCGGCCCTGCCGCGCCGCAAGCCGTCCGAACCGCTGCTCGCGGGCCTGCACGGCAAGCCCACGCTGATCCACAACGTGGAGACGCTAGCCAACTTCCCGCCCATTGTGCTCTACGGCGCGGAGTGGTATCGCAGTATCGGCACGGAGGAAAGCCCTGGCACCCG
>JBGPJR010000074.1:0-7623 GCA_041485545.1 Terriglobia bacterium | reverse complement strand
TGTAGTCGGTATCTACAATCGGATTGAAGACGAGGTCGACCGGATGGAGGTGCAGCCCCAAAATGGGCCGAACTTCGGAGGTGATGCGCCGGGACGACCAATACTCATAATTGACGCTGAACTCGAAATTGACGCCGTAGAAGAACATATGGTCCGGGGCATGTGGCCGCACGAACAGTTCGCGCAGCTTGAAGCCGTTAATTGACCCGCCGCGACCCTTCGAGTCAAGGGTGAACACGGGCAGGTACAGTCCTTGCTCAAACCAGTCGGTGATGCCGAACGCCCATTCAGCCGCGCCGTTGACCGAGTGGTTGGGGATGATGCCGCCTGGGAAACCGGGAGTCTTCTGGCCGATAGGGATGAAGTTGGAGTGAAGCATAATATTAGCCTGACCCGGGTCCACAATCTCGGCATCGTATACTTGGATCTCGTCGGTCTGCGCGAAGGTCACGGCAGGAGCCGCAACCAGAGCGAGGGCTGTCACCACGAGAACGCGCCAATCGGTTTTTTGAAAACATTTCATTTGGAATTTCCATCTAAGCATTTTCGAGCCTTCCATGGAACTGCAAATAGACCTGAATCTCGTAGTTCTCCTGCGCCAGCGCAGGCCTGGCGAACAGGAGCAGCGCGCTCAGCGCGATACAGCCTAGCATTAGCAAGCGGTGCATAAGAGTCCTCGGGATCAAGAGTTCTGCCTGCAGGAGAACCAGCTACGTCCACAGCCGGCGCGCGCAGGCCGAACAATTCTACCCTGCCGGGCGGCCCTTGGCCGGGAAAAATGCGATGCGCCCCTTCCCGGGGCGTCCCGACACTTCCCCCGGTTTCCAAGTAGTCACCGAAGCAGCGGAATTTCCTTGGATGCAGCGGCCTGTGGGGGGATGCTATAGGGTGCGTCTTAGGCCCGCAGTGGCCGGTGAGCGATCCACGATGGATGACTTTAGGAGCGAGCCGGTGGCGGTACGGCTGGCTTACCGCTACCCGAACGGCAGCATGGTCAGCTACAGTGCGCGAGCGCTGACTCGCGGCGAGGAATCCTTACGTGTGCTCGTGAACGAGCAGTTTGAAAAAGGGACGGCCCTGTCGGTGTGGGCGCCGTTCCAGGACGGTCTCACGACCTACCGGGTTTTTCGGGCTTTCAAAAGCAAGAAGCAGCCGGGGTACTTTGAGGTTATCTTGCGCCTGGGCGACGCCGCGCCCAGCCCCGTCCGCGCCAAGACGAAGAAGCAAGTGCGGGGAGAGCCGGCCAGCCCGGAGACAGACGGGACGGCTCAATTACAAGTGGCGCAAGCGGTGCAACCGCCCCCTGCCTTGCCCCCCATTTCGGTCGCCGGAGCCGCCCAGCGCCTCGCCGACGTGCTGGCGCAAACGCCCTCTTGCCGCTTCTCGGAAGCGATGGGAAGGATTCCGGCCGAATCCCGAACGCTCGCCCTGATGGCAGCGGTGGCTGCCGTGATCTCGCGGTTGGAGGAGCGAGACCTTGTGCATACCCGCAGCCTGTTCGTTCGGGCGAAGGAGCTGGCCCGCGCATGAAAGCGAACGTGAAGAACCGCCGCAGCAATCGAGTGCCGGGATCGCATCGCCTGCTGCTCACCATACTGAGCCCCTCGGGAACGGAGGCCATGAAGGAGGTTGTGACGGCCGTGGAGCTATCGCAGTATGGGGCGCGGGTGCGCGGCTACCGCACCATCAGCGCCGATGCGCAAGGCCTGCTCACGCAGTTGAATTCCGGGCGGCAGGCATCCATTCGCGTGGCGTGGCAGCGAAGAGCCGATGCCGATCCCAATTTCCTCGATACCGGCGTGGAGTTGCTTTCGGGCTTTGATTTTTGGGGGATCGCGTTCGCCGATCCGGCTGTCCAGTCGGCGCCTTCCGCGGGACCTGCGAAGAAGGTGGAGCGTCCGCAGGAACTGCTGGAGGAGCTGCAGAAACTGCTGGCGTCTGGCAATCACCAGGCGCAGGTCCTGGAGTCGATCTGGTGCGGGTTAATCGAGCAGTTGGAAGCGCGCCGGGTCATCGCGCGAGAGGATCTGGTCTCCGCCATTCGCAGCTTGGGGTCCGAGGGCTCCGGGAGCACCCGGAAGAGCGGCTAACCGCCGGGCGGCGACTAGGGTTTGTTGAGTAGCTGGAAGTCGTCCACGGTGATCTGGAACGGGCTGGCGGAGTCGTCCACCCGTCCGACCAGCCCGATGGGAACATCGAGCGGCAGCTTTGAATTCCGCACCAGGAAGCGATCCTTGCCAGCAACGAAGAACACCTTGCCGTTTTCTTCTTTGGTAACGCCGCGAGCCGAGACATGAAATTCCGCCACGCGCACATCGGCCTTGCCGATGCCGTCCCGGAGCTCCTGTGGACGGAAGCTGCCCCCTCCTGGCTTGTAGATGACCGCCACCATCTGCTTGGACATGCTAACTGAGACCTTGTCCACGTAAGGTAGTTTCCGCAGGGCCAATTCAATCGTAGCCGCGCAGGGGAGGCAGTCAATATCGCCGTCTTCCGCCAGCGCCACTACGCGATCGACTTGCGCAAACGCGGGCACGCACATTGCAACCCACAGGGCCGCCGCCAGGAACTTCTTGCCAAGCTGCAATTGCATGTGTCTGGTTCCCCAATTCCTTTGATCTTAACCTTAGCGGTACCGGTACCACAAGTAGACCCACCCGGCCACTACGGAGAGGTTAATTACTACGCTCGAGACCAAAATAATCTTGATGCCTCGGGTGCGCAGAAACTTGGGGCGCCGGTAGTAAATGGCGATCTGGTACGCCAATGCGCCGAAGGCGACCGCAAAGAACACCGGCTGCAGCCGCTGCAGCCAGTACAGGCAGGTCGCGCTCAAGAACCCCAGAATCCCAAGTCCTGCCAGGACTTGCGGCAGGATTCATCAGCTCGGGGTGAGCAGTCCGGCAAGAATCGCCAGAATGCCGGCCCGCTTCGGATCCGGATTCACAACTCCTCCTCCCTGTAACTCGCCCTCATCCTAGGGTCTGCGCCACGGCGTGTCAAGCAACCGAACCGTGGCCCTGCGGGACCCTAGAGATTCGATGTTACGGAGAGACGCTTGGTTGCGGGGACGGGTAGCCACGGCAGGCGTTATCTGCCGTGGGTTTGTTCCGTTTCGGTCGAGAAGGATCGCGGCCCGCAAGAGGTACCGTGGCTACCTCGGCTCAGACGGGAGGCCGGTCTGGATCGGCCTTACAGATCGATGAGCTGTTGGAGCAGGTCGCGCTCCTCGGCGCTGAAGTGAGTCTGAAAGTCGTCGCTCGCGAGCCGCTGCTGGCGCTCGGCGGGAGGCATGGCGCGCAGGTGCCGGAACTCTTGGAGCAGTGCGCGGCGCCGTTCTGCGGTCAGCTTGCTCCACACATTCTCGTAGATCCGCCGGGCCTTTTCCTGCTGCCTCGGGGTGAGGTTGTTAAAGATGGCTAAACGCTGCTCGATCCGCTCTCGCTGTTCGGGAGAGAGTTCCTGGAACTGCTGCAAGCGTTTCAGCAGCAGGGCTTGCTGCTCCGGGGAAAGCTGCTGGAAGCGGCGGTTATTCTCCAAGACCCGCTCGCGCTCCTCCGGCGGCAGCTTGCTGAGCCGTTCCAGCAACTGCGGAGGAGGCGGAGGCAGAGGCCGCCCACGGGCCCCGAGCCCCCGCCGCTGCTGTTGCCACAAAACGGGCTGCAAGATCACCTGGCGGCCGGCGGCGAAGCCGGGCCGGTTCGCCGGACTCATCTGCGCACTTACCGCCGCCGGGCTCAAGACGGTTGCCAGCCCAGCGATCAACACGGTCCATTTCGTCATGGCGTTTTCCCGTTCAATTCCTGCAACACTTCAAAATTGCTCAGCATGTCCCAGTTTTCCAGAACCGGCAGGTCCTGATAGAGCGTCAGTTCATCGGCGTCGGCGGAAACCAGCGTAACGGGTGCAGGCTGCGGCTCCGTGGCGGGCGTTGAGAGGGAAAAGGGATCATATCGCACCAGCGCCACGGCCACCAGCACGACGGCCAAGGCCGCCCCCGCCAGCGCGGGACTCGCCGAGGGGAAGCGCAGCAAGCCCCCCGTCAGCCGCTCCCACCATCCGGGGGCCACGGGCTGTGCCGCGATCCGCTGGCCCAGCCGGGTGTCGAAGGTTGCGGACGGCTGAATCCCCTCCCAGCCATCGAGCAGACGGCTTACGTCGGAAAAAACCCGCAGCCGCTCCGCGCACGCCGGGCAGGCCGCCAGATGCTGCTCCACGGCCTCCCGCTCGCGGAACGCCGCGCCTTCCATGAACTCGATGGCGTAGCGTTCCAACTCCTTGCAATTCATGATTTCCCTCCGGCCAAGTGGCTCAGCCTCACCCGCAGGCTCTCGTAAGCGCGGAACAGTAACGACTTCACCGCGGATTCGGAACACCCCAGCGAGGCGGCAATCTGGCGGTAGTCCAGTTCCTGATACTTGTGCAGAATCACCGCAGCGCGTTGCTTGGCGGGCAGCGCCATCACCGCCTGGCGCACCTCCCAGCCCCCGGACTGCGCTACCATGCGCTGCTCCACGTTCGGCTCCGGGGCAGCCAACCCACGCCCCACATCGCTCTCCGGATCGTCCAGCGCGGCCATTCTGCGCGCCATGCGCCCGTCGCGCAGATGATTCAGCGCCACATTGGTGGCGATGCAGTAGAGCCATGTGGTGAACTTCGCGCTCGGCTCGTAGCTTCCGCGCGCCCGGTACACGCGCAGGAACACGTCCTGCGCCAGCTCTTCCGCGATGGCTGCGTTCTGCACCATGCGATACAGATAGTTCACCACCGGGTCGCGATGACGGTGCAGCAGGTCCGCAAAAGACCCCTCGTCCCCGTCCTTCACGCGCAGCATCAACTCCGCATCGGAACCGGCGGCGACTGCCTCCATACTCACTTTCATTAAACCCCAATTCTGCCCGGAAGTTGTAGCTTTTCCCCGGCCCTTCGGCGGCGGAAAAGGTGCCTCCGAGGCGCTGAATCGGCCTGCGACCGGAGGGACGCCTGGCCTACCTCAATCAGATTGGTGTGATGGCCAATTGGTTGGCTGCGAAGGGGTTGCGCTGTTCCGGTGGCTCCGTTTCGGCCCTGAAATCATTTTGCGCCGCGTGCCGCGCGCATCCTGCCGTCGGGCTCCAGCCGATAGCGGGCGTTGCGCCACACCACTTCGCTGCCGAAAAAGCTCGCCAGCCAAATGACCAGGGCCACTAGGTCGCGTAACGGTAGGAGCCAGAAGTAGTTCCGCACCAGCTTGTCCCGGCACACCAATAGGCCGGCAGCCCAGGCCGCCAGCCAGCGCGCGGCCCAAGCGGCGTTCAGCACGGCCAGCGCAGGGGTCGAGTGTGGTTGCAGGGCCACCGGCAACAGCGCCAGCGGCGCGCCAAAGGCGAATACCAGCCCCGCATAGCCCCGCGGGCTACAGGAGCGCACGGTGCGCGCCCAGCGCAACTGCTGCCGCCAGTATTCCCGCGCCGTGCGGTGGGGCAGCAGCGTCTCAACCACTGCGTGGGACAAATGAACACGGTAGCCGGTGGCTGCGATACGGTTGCCCACAATAAAATCGTCGGCCAAGTAGCTGATCCAGGGCGCCAGCCCTCCGATCGCCTGAATCTGCTCTTGGCGCGTCGCCAGGGTAGCGCCGAGCCCGAAGCGGACTTCTCCCAGCCATTGCGCCAGCAGCACCTGTCCGGAAAAATCGCCGCTCATGCCCAGCGCTTCCAAGAGCGAGTTCAGGCCGCGCGCGGGCACGCCGCGATACAGGCACGTCACCAGCCCGATGCGCGGGTCACGAAGCGGCGCGACCACCTGCCGGAGATAACCGGGCTCGACGCGGATGTCGGCATCGCTGATGACCAGCACCTCATGCGAGGCCTGTTCCAGCATTTGTTGCAACTGGTGCGTCTTCGGGTTGACGGGGTTGACCGCGCCCGCCGCCGGACCCGACACCTGGACTACCTTTACGGGAATCTGCGGGAACTCGCGCCGCAACTGGGCAATGGTCCATTGTGCCGGGTCCTTCGGGTCGCTGAGGCCGAAGACGATCTCGTAGGCCGGGTAGTCCTGCTGGAAAAATGTGCGTAGCGTGGCGTAGAAGTTCTGCTCGATCCCCCGCAGGGGTTTTAAGACCGACACCGGAGGTGTGAAGTCGGCGGCGGGTTCTCTCTGGCGGGCGAAGCGCAGCGCAGCCACCGAGACCGCCAGGTGGTACAGGCACGATCCCGCGGCGATGGCCAAAGGCAGATAAAACAGCAGCCAGCCGGCAAGTCTTGAGAAAACCATAATGGATGGGAGCCGTGCGGCTCAGAACGACAGCAAGGCGACTCCGCAGCAAATGCAGACCGCCCCGGCCCAGCGGGAGCCGCTGATCGTTTCGTTCAGCAGGTATTTTGCCGCGACCGTTTCGACCACAAAGCTGATCGCCGTGGCCGGGACCACCCAGCTGAGTTCGGCGCGCGTGAGCAGGGCCAGGAAGGAGAAAAACGCCGCCGCTTTCCAGAACACGCCCACCCACAAGTAGAGATTGCCTGCCGCGCGCCGGGCCGTTGCGAACAGCGCAGCGAAACGGAAACTCGTCACCTCGCCGACCGCCTTCATGGCGCGTGCCACGCAGACGTCGCCGGCAGCGCCGAACAAGACCACCGCAGCCAGCAGTGCAAACGAGGTCACTGAGAAGCGCCTCGGGCGGCCGGAGTCTTCGGATGCGCCGGCTCGGCGGAGCGGCCGTTCCAGGCCGCTTCCGCAGCGGGCGCGGTATAGCTTCGCGCCACCAGCGCCGTTCCGGCCACAATCAGCACGGTGCCCGCCCATCGTGCAGGCGAAATCGCCTCGTGCAAGAAGACGGCAGCCAGACCCGCCGTGAGGATATAAGCCGGTGCGGTCGCCGGCAGCACAAAGCTCAGGTCGGCCCAGGACAAGGCCGCGAGGTACGCTGCTAGAAAGACGATGAGCAACGAAACGCCCGCGATCATCCATGGGCTCGTGGTTACATGAACGGCAGCCGCAACCAGCCACCCCGGCACCGATGCGCTGGCCGGCTGGAAGTGCCGCATTCCTTCGCTGAGAAAGACGTTGCCGAGAGAATTGGCCAGGATCGCAATCGTCAGGACAACCGCTGTCTTCATGGGAACAGCGCTAACGGGCAGCGGGGTCGGCCACGGGAGGGCTCATTTGTTCGGAGCGCCCTTGGGCTACGATCTTCTTGCGCTTGGAGCGCAGCTCCAGATATTCGCGGGCCTCGTGGTACAGCCGCTTGCGCTCTTTGGAGTCAAACAGAGCCTGCTTCACCACGCGCCACACCACGCGCGGCCGGAAGTAATACTCGCCATAAAACGTTTCGACGGCATCGAGCATATCCACGCTGGAGAGGCCTGTGTAGGAGATGTTCGGAAGCTGATGCCCCTGCTCGTCCGTCATAGCGGCGGCCGTCAGCTGCCCGTTCTGCATCACTTGGTTGTAGAACTCGGTGCCGGGATAGGGGTGCGCGATGGAGACCTGAATCGTTTCGCAGTCCAGCCGCTTGGCGAAGTCAATGGTGCGCCGGATGGTCTCCGGCGTCTCGCCGGGCAGGCCGATAATGAAGTCGCCGTGGATCACCAGGCCCAGTTTCTTGCAGTTCTTGGTAAACTCAATGGCCTGCTCGATTGT
>JBGPJR010000073.1:0-7671 GCA_041485545.1 Terriglobia bacterium | reverse complement strand
GAAAGCAGGAACGAGCACCGGAATTCCGATCCGGAAAAGACCAAATCGTTAAGGAAGAGCGATGAAAGAAAATGAACACCCGAAAGGGGCTTTGCTCCTCATCCTTTTGTTTCTGGCGCTGCTGGCGGCCATGTGGCTGAATGTTTATTTCCACTTGTGGGGAAAGGGGTGGCCGTGATGAAACTCAATTCAACGGTCTATTTGTACGAACTCTTGTGGGTGCTTCCCAGTCTGGCCCTTCCGGTGGGAATGTTCGCGGTGCTGCTGGTCACCACGTTCGGGGCGGAGGTGCACCTGCCCGGAGTGGAAGGACGCGTCGACCCGAACAAGGTGGACAGCACGGCGCCCTTTGACCACCCGGGGGTTGTGCAGTTAGGGCCCGGCCGGTACGAGGTGCATATGGTGGGCCAGGTATGGTCCTTCGATCCCAACGAAATCCACCTGCCCGCCGGAGCGGAAGTAACCTTCGTAGCCACCAGCAGCGACGTGGTCCATGGACTTTTCATCCCCTACACACACACCAATGTGATGTTGTTGCCAGGACAGACTTCGCGCGTCACGGCTCGCTTCGATCAGCCGGGGCACTATCGGTTCTTTTGCCATGAGTATTGCGGCTTAGGGCACCAGACCATGTCGGGCGAGATTGTGGTGGAAGCGCAGTAGTCGGAAAAGGAGTTGGGAAACAAGTACCCATGTCGAATATGACCCGCTCGCTAAATGGTGACGCATATCGGATGGAGTCCCGCGTCACGCAGGCGTACCTGCTGGTGGCGCTGGTGGCCCTGTTTGGCGGTGCGGTGACGGGCCTGTTGCAGGGCCTGGACAACGGTGGGATCGATCTGTATCCGCGCCTGGCGCCGGTCCTGCAGTCCTACTATCAGGGCCTTTCGGTTCATGGCGTATTGAACGCGCTGGTCTGGACTACTTTCTTCATTAGCGGCTTTCTGCCTTTCGTGACCGTGCATTCCCTGAAAACCCCGCTCGCCGGACGCTTACTTTCCTGGGGAGCGTTTTGGCTCATGCTGGCTGGGTTGATCCTTGCCGCCGTGCCTTTGCTGAGGGATGAGGCCACGGTACTGTTCACCTTTTATCCGCCCATGCAGGCGAACTGGGCATTCTACGTCGGGCTGACGCTGGTAGTAGTCGCGACGTGGCTGGTGACGCTGAATCTGGTCCTCACTTATCGTACCTGGCGAAGAGCACATCCTACGGAGCGGATGCCGCTGGCGGCCTTCATGTCTCTGGTTACCTTCGTCATGTGGACGATTGCTTCCTTGGGAATCGCCGCTGAAATGTTGTTCATGTTGATTCCCTGGTCGCTCGGCTGGGTGGCAGGAACCGACGCGCTGATAGCGCGCGTCCTGTTTTGGTACACGGGCCACCCGATCGTCTACTTTTGGATCTTGCCGGCTTACGTGTCCTGGTACGTGTTCGTTCCCCGGCAGGCGGGCGGCCATCTCTTCAGCGATCCGCTGGCTCGCGTCTCGTTTGTCCTCTTTCTTATGTTGTCCACACCGCTCGGTTTTCACCACCAGTTTGAGGATCCAGGGATCGGCGAGGGGTGGAAATTCGTGCACATGTTTATCACGTTTGCCGTCTTCTTTCCCAGCCTGATGACGTTCTTCAACGTGGTGGCATCGCTGGAATCCGGAGGCCGGGCGCGTGGTGGCCGCGGCTGGGTTTCCTGGTTTTTCAAACTTCCCTGGGGCGACCCTTCGCTGGCCTGCCAGTTGCTGGCCATGCTCACGTTCACTTTCGGCGGAATTGGCGGGCTGATCAATGCTTCCGGCGATTTGAACCTGGTGGTCCATAATACCGCCTGGATTGTGGGGCACTTGCATCTCACCGTCGGCACGGCAGTAACACTCACCTTCATGGGCATTACGTATTGGCTCGTGCCCGTGCTGTGGGGACGGGCTCTCTGGAGCCGCCGCCTGGCGCTGGTGCAGGCCTGGCTGTGGGCGTTTGGAATGCTGCTGTTCTCGTATTCGTTGCACACCTTGGGCCTGCTGGGAATGCCGCGACGGACTCAGATCAGTGGCATCGATTACATGCAGCCTGAGTGGAAGATGTACCTCCCGCTGGTCGCGGTCGGCGGGACCATTCTCTTTCTGAGCTCCCTGCTGTATTTTCTGAACATGGCTCTCACGATCACTGTATCCCGGCAGCCCGCTCCCGCCATGCCGGAGTTCGCCGCAGCACTTTCCGGTCCCGAGGACGCGCCTGCCATCCTGGATCGCTGGCCCGTATGGCTGGCGCTCAGCACCGTCCTGATTCTGTTCGCCTATGGGCCGACGCTTTACCGACTGCTTGCGACCGCCTCCTTTGATAGCCCGGGATTTCGGGTGTGGTGACCTATTTCAAGGCACGGAGCCTGCTAGGTGCCTTAACAGCTCCATATCGTTCGGACCTCCCTCCGATGCGGCACCCGGCGACGAGAGAAGTTGCAGCCCAACTTTAGCAAAGTTCACTCCGAGCGGAGGCGGCCAGATGGATGGCTTTCACATACGCGCGGCAACCGAATCGGATTTGGCTGAATTGCTGGTTCTCATCCGGGAGCTGGCGGAATACGAACGCCTGTCTGGAGAAGTCACCGCGACAGAGGCAGATCTTCGCCAGGCTCTCTTTGGAGACCCTCCGTTCGCCGAGGCATTGCTGGGCTGCTTCCAAGACGCGCCGGTGGCGTACGCTGTGGTGTTCATGATTTTTTCGACGTTCTCTGGCAAGCCGGGCCTTTACATTGAAGACATTTACGTGAAATCGGAGTTCCGCGGAACAGGACTGGGCCGCGCCCTGATGCGGCACCTGGCACAGCTGGCCGTCGCGCGAGGCTGCACCAGGATGGCCTGGTCGGTGCTTCCCTGGAATGCGCCGGCGCTACGCTTCTATGGAAATCTCGGTGCGGAGCGGGACGAGCGATGGCACGCCTACCACCTCTCGGAAGCAGCTCTCAGTGATTTGGCCAAGGGAAAGAGTGGCTAGAAGGCGAGGGCTTCGGGACCGTCGGCTAGTAGAGGCCCTGCTGTTTCAGTTTTTCCGCGATCTTGGGATCCAGCGCGGCGGCCTTTTGGAAGGCATCCTGTGCCTCGCGCTTTTGGCCTAGGCGGCGATGCACCATGCCTTTGTTATACCAGGCGTCCGAATGCCGAGGATGGAGGTCCAAGACTTTCTGGTAACAAACCTGTGCTTCGATCAGGCGATTGGCTTTGCGGAGCGCCACGCCACGATTGAGCCACACCTCGGTGAACTGCGGATTGATCGAGATGGCCTTGTCGTAGCAGGTCAGCTCCTCCTCGACTCGGCCCAGTTGGCTTAAGGCGAAACCCTTGTTGTGCCACGCCACGGCCGACTGCGCGTTGATGGACAAAACGCGGTCGTAGCATTCGATGGCGTCTTGCGGCCGCTGCATCCGTCGCAGGATCACGCCCTTGTTCAGCCAAGCCGCCTCGTACAGAGGGCTGAGCGCCAGCGCCCGCTCATAGCTCTGCAGCGCATTTTCCAGCGATCCCCGGTTCTGATGGGCCAGCCCGGCGTTATACCAGGCATCGGCGGAATTGGGATTGCCTTCGATGGCTTTCAAATAGCAGGCCAGCGCCTCCTCGTCCTGGCCCGCTTTGGCTAGTACCACTCCCTTGTTGAGCCACGCCGCGTCGAAATTCGGAAGCAGCTCCAGAGCCTTGTCGAAATAACTGAGGGCCTCCTTGGTTCGTCCCAGGTTACTCAGCGCGGCGCCCTTGTTGACGATCTCCCAAGCTTCCAGTTCCTCTTGGGCCGGTTCCGGCACCTCCTGCTGGAACTCTTTCTTGAGAATGCCCACCAGGTCTTTTTCCAAGACCTCGAAATTCGGATAGCGCTCCGCAGGTTTTTTCGCGATGCAGCGCATCACCAGCCGCGACAGCGGCTGGCTGACTTCGTGCCGGACCGAGGCGGGATCGAGCGGCGTGACCTTCAGGTGCTGGTAGTAAAAATCCTCCGGCTTGCGCGACTTGAAGGGGCGCTTGCCCACCAGCATCTCGTACAGCATGATCCCAAACGAGTAAATGTCCGCCGAGACCATGACGTTGGCAAAGTCCGTGAACTGCTCCGGCGCCATGTAGGGCATGGTCCCCACGCCCATCTCGCCGACGCGGGTCTTGAAGAAGCGCGACTGCAGCTCGGCGCCCTCCTCGTCCGCACCGGGGATGCCCTGCGGAAGCGTATCGCTCTGCGCCAGGACTTTCACCAAGCCAAAGTCCGTTACTTTCAGGATATCGTCCGGGGTAAACATGCAGTTTTCCGGTTTGACGTCGCGGTGGACCAGGCCGGGGACCTTCCGCTGCGCATGGGCCATGCCGCGGCAGAACATGATGGAATAGCGCAGCGCATCCGGGATCGGAAGCGCCCCGGGCATCAGTTTCTTCCGCAAGTCAGCGCCCGCCACATACTCCAGAAAAACGTACGGCTGGTCCTGAATAGTGGCTACATAAAAGGCCCGCACAATGTGCGGATGCTGCTCCAGACGAATCCAAGTCTCCGCCTCGCGCAGGAAGCGCTGCACCAGCTCCGGCGTTCCCAAACACCATTTTTGAAAGGTCTTGACCGCGTAGGGAGTCATCGAGCTCACGTCGAGCACAATGTAGACCACTCCCATGCCGCTCTTGCCCTTGCCGCCTCGGATGTCGTGCACAGTAAAGTCGCCGAGGCCGGGCACGTGAAGGGTCTGGCCCACGCGAAACTGCGGCTCTTCCGATGCTGGCGCGGCAGGCTTGGGGGGAGCCGACTTGACTGCCGCCACGGGGGCGGCACGAGGAGAAGCTATCGTTTTGGTGGCAGGCCCTGGAGGGGGCGCCACGCTGGACGTCTCATCTTTCTTCTGCCATCGTTTGAAGAAGTTCCACACCATCTCTCAGCGTCTCCGTATGTGGACACGTTTTCATTACTATACACGCATAGGAGTGTCCACCGTCCGCCACCCGCCCGGTTCCCTACCAGGAACGCCCGCCAGCGCCAGTGGTTGCGCACCTCATTGGAATCATCGGCTGAATAGAATACCATTGGGAACGAAAGAGTGTTCTGTATCCTTCATGTCTCTGCTGACATATTACGGATGGCAGTGGCTCCGCCAAGTCGCCAGGATCCTTCACCGGCTGTGGCTGGAGATTACGGGAACGGTTTTTCTGGGCCTGGCGCTGCTGGGCAGCGTTTCCGCCTGGAAGGAGTGGAATGCCTATCCGGAAGCGAGTGCATTGTGGAAGCCCGTTGCCGCCCTGGCATTCGTTGCCATGATGGCAGGTTTTGGCGTCTACTCCTTCCTGAAAGCGCGGCGTCTGCGTTGATGTGGCAGAGGATCGCAGTCCAGGAGATCACAGCCTAATGCCCCCCGAACGACCGGCCCGAAGCCAAGCCGGTGCCGACGGAGAGCCGCCTGCGTCCGGTCGAACGCACTCCGGTATCGAAGTCAAACCGGTCTACCGCGCGCAAGACCTCCAGAATTTTTCCGAAGAGCGCGACCTCGGCCAGCCGGGCGAGTATCCCTACACGCGCGGCATCCATCCCCTCATGTACCGCGAGCGCCTGTGGACGATGCGGCAGTATGCCGGCTTCGGAACGGCCGCAGAGTCGAACCAGCGCTACCGCTTCCTGTTCAGCCAGGGCCAGCGCGCGCTTTCCATCGCCTTCGATCTGCCGACGCAGGTCGGCCTCGATTCCGATCATCCCCTGGCGGAGGGAGAAGTAGGTAAGGTGGGTGTTGCTATTGACACCCTGCAGGATATGGAGACGCTGCTCGAAGGCATTCCGCTGGAGCAGGTCTCGACCTCCATGACCATCAACGCGACCGCCGCCATTCTGCTGGCCCTGTACGTCGCAGTGGCCAGAAAACAGGGCGCCGATATCGCAAAGCTATCCGGCACCGTGCAGAACGATATTCTAAAGGAATACATCGCGCGCGGAACCTACATCTTCCCGCCGTCGCCGTCGCTGCGGCTGGTAACGGACCTATTTTCCTGGTGCCTGCGGGAGGTCCCGGAATGGAACATCATCTCCATCAGCGGCTACCACATCCGCGAGGCGGGAGCGACGGCCGTACAGGAAGTGGCGTTCACGCTGGCGAACGCCATCGCATATGTGGAGGCCGCGCAGGGCGCCGGACTAAGCGTCGACACTTTCGCGCCGCGCCTTTCGTTTTTTTTCAACGCCCATAGCGATTTCTTTGAAGAGGTCGCCAAGTTCCGCGCCGCGCGGCGGCTGTGGGCGCGCATCGTGAAAGAGCGGTTCGGCTCCGACAACCCCCGCTCGCAGATGCTGCGCTTTCACACCCAGACGGCCGGCTCCACTCTGACCGCCCAGCAGCCCGACGTGAACGTTGTTCGCACCACGCTCGAAGCATTGTCGGCGGTGCTCGGCGGCGCCCAATCCCTCCACACCAACGCCAAGGATGAAGCGCTGGGGCTGCCCACCGAGTCGGCCGTCTTGCTGGCTCTGCGCACGCAGCAGGTGATCGCCTATGAGAGCGGCGTCGCTGGCACGGCCGACCCGCTGGCCGGTTCCTACTTCGTGGAATCGCTCACCAACGAGATCGAGGCTCGCGCGCGGCAGTATCTGGACCGCATCGACGCTGCCGGTGGAATGCTGCGCGCCATCGAATCCGGCATGGCGCAACGGGAAATACAGGAATCGGCGTTCCGTCATGAGCGCGCGGTAGAGAGCGGCGAGAAGATTGTGGTGGGAGTGAACCGCTTCACCGAGGAACCGGGGCGCCTCCCGCCGGTCCTGCGGGTCAGCGAGGAGCTGGAGCGCGGGCAGGTCGCGCGTCTGCGCCGTCTGCGCGCTGAGCGGGATGCGGCGCGAGTCGAGGCCGCGCTAGGCCGGGTGGAAGAAGCTGCCCGGGGAACCGCCAATCTGATGCCGCCGATCCTGGCGGCCGTGGAAGCCCACGCCACGGTCGGCGAAATCTCGGATGCCTTGCGCCGTGTCTTCGGAGAATACCGGGCTCCAGTCGTGCTCTAATCTCATCTGCGGTGGAGTTGGGATGACCCATCTTCCCTTCTGGCCGCCGGTGAGTAGTGTCCCAAAAGTGCACTGGTGGGAGTTTACTTTCTTTTTCCAATGAAGATTGACAGCGGTGCGCGGTCGTGCAAGTCATGCCGCACTGCGCATCGCAAATCAATCGCTGCAAATGATTTTAGGGCCTTTGCCAGTTCCGGTGCGTTCTCCTCGGCGCTACACGTGAACCCGTCCCCATTGAAAGCTGTTGCCCCCCTGTCGCCAACTACCATTATGCTGAGAGTGCCTACCGTGGCGTTGGAGACTCTCCACCCCGCTCTTTCGAAGGCCATCCGTATTTGATCCCCAAAAGTTCCCGTTTCGTCATCTGCGGGCACGAGAGTGATTTGTACATGTAGTCCTCTACCTTCAGATAACTCAGTAACAAGACGGTCAAATCTTTCCTGAGATAGCGTCCTCGCGGGAGGCGACGGGGGAGTCTGATTAATCGTGATCGGGCTGTTGGGGCCTGTGGTTACGGCGTTGGGACCTCCGTGCTGCTCTATTTGAATGTTGGGCTTATCTTTCTCGGGCATTTCCGTACCCGGGGTTGTGGCCTTGGTAGTTCCGTCTGGTGTAGGAGTAGCGGGCGGAGAGGAATCCTTGGTAGGTTGTCCTGAAGGTGAGTGCCCGGCGCGATAACTATCT
>JBGPJR010000072.1:0-7683 GCA_041485545.1 Terriglobia bacterium | reverse complement strand
TCCGGCTGCTCCGCCAGCGATTTCGGGCTGTCTTCGTCGCAACCGGTTGGATGGATCGCCACCATGGCTAGTCTGCTGAACATTTCGCCAGGACAGACCAAATCTACCTCCCTGGTCGAAGGTGTTCCTTCCGGCACGACTCCCGGCGGTTATGCTGTGCAGTCCGCCGGGACGCGCGGCTCGAATTCCGGCTCCGGCAGCGCGACCGCCAACGTGACGGCTCCGCCGCTGCCGATCACCATCACCGTCAACGTCCCGAACGATCATTACGCCGCGCGCTCCACCGTCTCCATGACCGCGACGGTGAACAGCGGGACAAACCCCGTTTCGGGCACCAGCGTGGTGTTTACGTTAGTGAAGCCCGGCAACAAGATCACGACCAAGACTGCCACGACGAATTCCAGCGGCGTGGCCACCTGGAACTACAAGTTGAGTCCCAAAGATCCGAACGGCACCTATTCCGTTTCGGCCACCGCAACGTACAGTGGCCAGTCGGCTGGGAGCAACACCGACACGTTCAGCGTGCCGTAACCGCAAGCTTGCCTGCTTCTGCAGCAAGAAAGGCCGCTCCGGACGAACCTTGCAGGGTTCCTCCGGAGCGTCTTAGTTTGTTAATGTTATTGTTTCTTACTTTCGTATAACATACAGATATAACTACATAACATTACAATTAGACATCTGCCGGCCCTCTAACCCTTATCCGCTCCGACTCACCCGAAAGCACAGAAACAGCTCCGACTCCCCCAGCGCCTCGATGCGAAACTCGGGACCCAGAACGGGGATGAAGTTTGCAAACGACTCTTTATCCATGACCACTGGCACCCCGAACTCGGCGGTTGCCTTTTCCCGCACAGTCTCCAAGCTAGTTTGAAAATCCGTGAAGCGATCGCCATACCACAGCAGTTGGTTCTGGTAGCCCCACTCATACCCACCGTGCGTATAGAGGATGACACGCTGGTCCGGGCGCGAATGCGCCTGCGCGATGCGCGCCAGCTTTTGCATGTCGCCAGCGCGCAGCAGATTTCCCGGAAAGAAGAACATAAAGACAACTGCAGTCGCCCCCAAAGCGTACAGGACTCGAAAACAGAGTTCCCTGCTCCGTGCCGGTATCCATCGATGCAGCGGCATCGCCGCCAGAATGGCGAAAGCGGGAAATACGGACATCACGTAGCGCAACTGCTTGGCCTCCCCCAAGCTGAACGGCACCAGAATGCCCGCCACCCACATCACCAGCAACGTCGCAGCAAATTCTCTCTCGCGCCACGCCGTCCGCGCTTGCCACCAGAGACCAATCAGCAACAAGGGCAGCCAAGGCCAGTAGAGCCGGAGCAGCAGCTTGGGATATTCCAGACTGCCCACCAGAATTTTCACCACGTCCGGCGGCTGTCTCGAAGTCAGTTGCTGCGACATGAGCGAGAACGGCCCGCTCACCGCCTCCGCGCCGTGCCAATGGTACTGCACCGCATACCACAGCACCGGAAAGGCAACAGCGAGCGCCAGTGCCCCCCAGATGTGGCGTGATGCGAGCAGGTCCCCTCGCCGGGTCCACAGCAAATGCGCCAGAAAGATGCCCAGGGGAATCACTCCCACCGCCGGACGCGTCAGCATCGCCAGGCCGACCGCCAGAGCGCTCCATGGAAACCACCGCGGCTGGCGAGTCCCCTTTACATAGAACAACACCCCCAGCGTGACGAAAAACGCGAACGGGACATCCGTCATCGCGTGCGTGGCGTACTTCATAAAATACTGCGTGGACATCAGGACCAGCATGGCGAGTAGCGAAAGCCACACTTGGCCGGTCAGCTCCCAAGCTACCAAGTAGACCGTCACAATCGTCCCCCATCCCAGCAGCGCCGCCGGAAACTTGGCGGCAAAGTCGTTGACGCCCCATATCTTCATGGAGAGCGCTTCCAACCAGTAGAACAGCGGAGGGAATTGCGGGTTGTAGTAGCCGTTATGACGCAGCGTCCACCAGTCGCCGGTGCGCAGAATTTGCTTGCCCTGGTCGGCGTGGAAGGCGTCATCATACCCGCTCAAATCACCCCGGTGCAGATTCACAAACAGGATCAGGAAGGCAAAGGCGGCCAGCAGGAAGAAGTGCCGGTTCCAGAGCGGGAGCGACTCGGCTTCGTGGGGTGATGTGGGCGCCGGCGGCGGATCAGTCTGCATAGATGGCCTCGACTCTGCCAGAGAAGGATACTGAAAGAAGCCCGCCGGGAAAAGGAGCTTATCGTTGACGGTCCTGCGAGGGCCCTGCGAGGGCCCTGCTTTACACCGGTCTGTTCCGCCGCTAAGATAGTTCAGGAACGCTTCGGGAAGGAAGACCGCATGAGCCACCTGGACATTCTGATTGTGGGAGCCGGCCCGACCGGGCTGGCCACTGCCATCGAAGCGAAGCGGGCCGGACTCAGCTGCCTGGTGGTCGAAAAGGGGTGTCTGGTCAATTCGCTCTTCCACTATCCGGTCACCATGGTGTTCTTTACCACGCCGGAGCTGCTCGAGATCGGCGACATCCCCATGGTGTGCGTACGGGACAAACCCACTCGCAATGAGGCGCTGAAATATTACCGGCTGGTGGCGCAGCATTTCGGACTCACCGTTCACCAGTATGAAGAGGTCCGGGAGATCAAAGGGTCCGACGGCCACTTCGCGGTGGAGACGCACCGCAGCGACGGCGCCGTGGGCCGCTACACCGCTAAGAAGCTGACTCTCGCCACGGGTTATTACGACGAACCCAATCTGCTGGGCATCCCCGGCGAGGACTCGCCGAAGGTTTCGCATTACTACCAGGAAGCCCATCCCTTTTACGACCGCGACGTGGCCGTCATCGGCGGGCGGAATTCGGCCGCCGAAGCGGCGCTCGACCTGTACCGTCACGGTGCCCGCGTTACGCTCATCCACCGCAGCGCGCGCCTCTCGGAGCGGATTAAGTATTGGGTCCGCCCTGACATCGAGAATCGCATCCAGAACAACGAAATCCAGGCGCTGTTCGACACGCGTGTCGTCGAGATCCGTCCAGACTCCATCCTGGTGGCTTCCGTCCACGCCACCCCGGAACACGGCAAGCTTCAGAACATCAAGAACGATTTTGTCTTTGCTTTGACCGGCTATCACCCCGACGTCGGATTTCTGCAGCGGGCGGGAGTGGAGGTTGAACCACGGCGCATGCGGCCCTTTTGCGATCCGGAAACGCGCGAAAGCAACGTGCCGGGCATTTATCTGGCCGGAGTGATTATCGCAGGCATTGACACCAACGAAATCTTCATCGAGAACGGCCGCTTCCACGGCAAACAGATCATTCGAGACATCGCCGCCAAGCTGGGCCACAAAGAAGTCGTCAAGGCGGCTTCTCCGCTGAGTTCATCCTAAGCACTTTCGAATACTCGGAAGGACCGCTCCCTTTTCCTCTCCAGCGCACTGTTGCGCAGCAGGGGCAGCCAGAGGGCTTGGGCGCGGGGGCCTCTACCTTTCTTCCGTTGACTCGTGAGACACTGCCATACAGAACACGATGGAGAGCGCTTCCCATTCCCCGGCAGCGACCGAGACCTTGTCGTTGGACCGAATCGCGGCGGCGTGGGAAGTGGTCCGGCCAGCGCTGTGGCCCACGACTCTGCTGCGCTGTCCCGCCCTGGACCAGGTTAGTGGTTACGAAGTCTGGCTGAAACCCGAAAATTTGCAGCGCACCGGCTCCTACAAGATTCGCGGCGCCTACTACAAGCTGCACCAGCTGAAACGTTCCGGCGGTCCCCGCAAGGTGATCGCGGCCAGTGCCGGCAACCACGCCCAAGGTGTAGCTTACGCCGCGCGCGAGCTGGGCCTGGACTGCGTCATCGTGATGCCGGAGCGAGCCCCGCTGCCCAAGCGCCGCGCCACGTTGAGCTACGGGGCGCGCGTTCTGCTGGAAGGAAGCTGTTTTGACGACGCCCTGGCGTTCGCTCTGCAATATGCCCCGGCCGAGGGCCGCGAGTTCATCTCTCCGTTCAATGACCTGGACATCATCACGGGGCAGGCCACGCTGGGCTGGGAACTGCTGGAGCAGATGCGGGACCAGCCGCCGGACGCCGTCCTCATTCCGGTCGGCGGCGCCGGACTCATCGCCGGCATGGCTAGCGTGTTGAAGCAGCGCTCGCCGCGCACCAAGATCATCGCCGTGCAAAGCATCTATGCCCCGGCCTTCGCCCACAGCTGGCATGCCTACCGGCAGGGCAGTGCGGAACCGCTGCCCTTGGATGTTCCCACCCAGGAAACCATCGCCGACGGCGTGCGGGTGCGGCGCCCTGGCGAGCTGTGCTGGAAAATGGTGCGCGACCTGGTGGATGAGGCCGTGTGTCTGGACGACCCGTCGGTCTATAGCGCCATCCTGCTGCTGCTGGAGCAATCCAAGCTTGTCGCCGAGGGCGCCGGGGCACTGCCCGTGGCGGCTCTGCTCGATCCAGAGACCCGCCTCCGCATGGCGCAGGCCGGGGTGGCGCCCGGCGCGCGCGTTGTCGCCGTGATCACCGGCGGCAATATTGACAGCCTCACGCTGCAGCGCGTCATCGAGCGGGGACTGTCTGGCGGGGGTCGCACGCAGGCGGTTGGCGTGCGCATTCGCGACGAACCTGGCCAACTGGGCCACATCCTGGAATTTCTGCGCCGAAAGCGCGCCGTGGTCCTGGATATCCGTCGCTCCTGGCGTACCGGTCCGCTGATCTCCGACATGGCCGACATGGAGATTCTCATCGAGACGGAAGATGAGGCGCATCGGAAGGAGGTTCTGGAGGAGCTGGCCAAGGAGGCCACGGCCGGTCACTTCGAGCTGCTGCTCGAAGGTTCTGGCTCCGATGGCGGGGCCCCAAACACGCCGGGGAGTTGATCGCGGGCACTCTTTCACCGGGCTGGGACCGCTCCAAACCGCCCCGTTTCTTCCATCAACACAATCCCTTGCACGGAAGCGCGCCAATCGGGAGCAACCCGCAATCAGCGTGGCTGAAGTCCTGCCCCGGACGACATCGATCCACCATATCTCGTACGATTCTCTTTGCATTTCACGCTGCGCGGGGCATAATGATTAGTTTGCGGGACGTAAGAGGAAAGTCCCGCGGGGCGCAATTCGAAGCGGTCCCCTTCCTCTGCCGGAGTTCCCAGCACCAGCCAGATGGTTGGCAGCGTGCAACCGCGGGGCGGGTGCCGGGACTCTTTTTGTTTCACAGACGAAATTCATCCCGAGGAGATGCGGGCTACTCTCATGCGAGTTGTTGACTTGATCCGAACCAAACGCGACGGCGGAGAACTTTCTCAGGAGGAACTGGATTTTTTCCTGCGCGGCTTTGCCAAAGGAGAAATTCCGGACCACCAGGCCTCTGCCCTGTTGATGGCAATCTACTACAACGGCCTATCGGACCAGGAACTGGCCGACTGGACGACCAGCGGCGCGGCCTTGGCGTCGCCGCTGAATCTGAGTGATCTGCCGGACCCGAAAATTTCCCTGCATTCCACCGGCGGCGTGGGAGACAAGACCCCCCTCATTGTCGGGCCGCTGGCTGCGGCCGCTGGCGTTGTGGTGCCGATGATTGTCGGCCGCGGCCTCTCCTATACCGGGGGCACCCTGGACAAGGTCGAATCCATACCCGGCTTCAATGCGCGCCTGAGTGTGCAGGAGTGTCACGCCGTGCTGCGAAAAGTCGGGCTCGCTTTCGTCGCTCCCACGGAGGAACTGGCCCCGGTTGACCGCAAGCTGGATGCCCTGCGCAACGCCACGGCCACGGTCCCGAGCATCCCGCTGATCGCTGGCTCGATCCTCTCCCGCAAGATCGCGGATGGCACGAACGGCCTGGTGGCAGACGTCAAGACCGGCTCCGGCGCTCTCATGAAAAAAATGACTGATGCGCGGCGCCTCGCCCAGTCGCTGGTGACGGTGGGTAAGCGTTTGGACCTGCGAGTCGTGGCTCTCATCACCGACATGGACCAGCCGCTGGGCAACGCCGTCGGAAATGCCTTGGAAGTGATGGAAGCCATTGAGGCCATGCGTGGCGGCGGCCCCGAAGACCTCGTGGAGCTTTCGCTCGAACTGGCCGCGCGGCTGCTGTGCCTGGCGTATCCAGACCGCACTCTGGAGAGTGCTAAGGACCAAATGTTCAAGCTGCTGGGCGATGGCAGCGCGCTGCAGAAGTTCCGCCAGTTGCTGGAGGTGCAGGGCGCCAATCCCCAGGTGATTGACAACTTCGAGCTTTTACCCACGGCTTCAGCCGATTTCGTCATCTCCTCGCCGCGCGCCGGCCATATCTCGCGGATCTCCGCTGACGACATCGGCCAGGCCGTAACCCTGCTCGCCGGACGCGCCGGCAGCACGGGAGAGTTGGACCCCGCTGTGGGAATCGTCCTGGAACATAAGGTTGGCGACCGCATCCAGGCTGGCGAGCGGCTCTGCACCGTCTACTACAACGAGGACACGCATCTTGCGGAGGCCAGCGAAATGGTGGAGGACGCCTTTCACATCGCTGCCGCCGCTCCCGAAGCGCGTACCCTGGTCTACGAAGTCATCCAGTAGCGAAGCCGTTCCTGCCTGCTGCCTTCATGTCAGAGCCCTCACCAAGCCGGACGCGCAACGCGCCCCGGTGGGCTGTGTGGATGGCCACCGGATGCGGTGCCGGCTACCTGCCCGTGATGCCGGGAACGTACGGCTCCGCGGAAGGGGTCGTGTTGTTTCTCGCGCTCGCCGCCGCGACCGTGCCACTTCGCCATGGCTTCTGGCTGCTCAGCGGCGCTGTAGTGCTTCTAGCAATCCTATCGCTGTGGGTCATTGCGAAGGCGCTGCCACATTTCCCGAGCGACGATCCTCCCGCCATCGTGCTCGACGAAGTGGCCGGGCAGTCGCTCACGCTGCTGGTGCTGCCGTTGCTTCCGCCCGCTGCCGGAATGCCGTGGCTCGCGGTGGCCGCCGGTTTTTTCCTGTTCCGCATTTTCGACACTCTGAAGCCCTATCCCATCTGGAAGCTCGGCCACTTCAAAGGAGCCTTGGGAGTGCTGGCCGATGATTTGGGGGCGGGCGTTGTTGCTGCCGCCGTGCTATACGCGCTGGCCCACTGGGTCTGGAGGTGATCGGAGTGCTGGCAAGTCGGCCGGACCGCCAGCCACGCACCGGCGCGGAGCGATGTGACAGCAGCATCAGAAGCCGCCCAGCGCTGCGCCCCTTTTGTTTCTCCGGGTGAGGTGTTAGTCTCAATCGAAATTCCTGGGCCCAGATCAGCGCTTGGAGCGCAACTGCGCCTTGCTGAGACGCCAAGACGTGGGACATAAGTCCAGAGAGCCGACCCCACTCCCGCCAGACGGCGGGTCCGCCGCCTCTCCCACGAGAAGCTCCAAGATCGTCAACCTCGCGGCCTTCGCCCTACTGGGGCTGATGGGTGCGCTGATGTTCACCAGCGCCCGTGACGACACCCTCACGTTCGACGAGCCGGCACATATCGGCGCTGGATACAGCTATCTGCGGAGAGCCGACTACCGGATGAACTCCGAGCATCCGCCACTGATGAAGGACCTGGCGGCTGTGCCGCTCTTGTTCCGCGGTCTCCCGGAGTGGTGGGACGATGCGACGTGGACCGAGGCGCAGCAATACGAATTTGGCCTGAAACTGCTCTATGACTCTGGAAGCGATCCAGACGCCCTCGTGCGCGCGGCCAAGGCGCCGATCATCTTGTTCAC
>JBGPJR010000071.1:0-7770 GCA_041485545.1 Terriglobia bacterium | reverse complement strand
ATGTTCTCGACATCTTCTCCGACGTAGCCGGCCTCGGTCAGGGTGGTGGCGTCCACGATGGCAAAGGGCACCTCCAGCAAGCGGGCGAGCGTCTGCGCCAGCAACGTCTTGCCGGTGCCGGTCGGTCCGATCAGCAGAATATTGCTCTTGGCCAGCTCCACATCCGAAGAGCGCTGGCGGCTCATGTGAATGCGCTTGTAGTGGTTGTAGACCGCGACCGCGAGCTTCTTTTTGGTTTTTTCCTGGCCGATCACGTACTCGTCCAGGAACTGTTTGATGTCTTGCGGCTTGGGCAGGTGATCCGGCGCCGCCGCCGGCGTGGGACCGCGGTCCTCTTCCAGAATGGAGTTGCAGACCGTGACGCACTCGTCGCAGATATACGCGCGGGGAGAATCCCCCGGAGACGAAATGAGCTTGCCCACCGCTTCCTGCGGCTTATGGCAGAAGGAACATCGCAACAGTTCATCCGCTCCCATGCGCTTCACGTCTTGCTCCTGCGGCCCACCGGCGTTCCCGGCGGTGAGCCAGCCTTTCAAACTGCTCACTTATGCTTGGTGATAATCTCGTCCACGACCCCGTATTCTTTCGCCTGCTGCGCATCCATGATGTAATCCCGATCGACGTCCTTGGTGATTCTCTCGATGGGCTGTCCGGTGTGCTTGGCCAGCAGTTGGTTGATGATCTCCCGCATGCGCAGAATCTCCCGCGCCTGGATGTCAATATCCGTCGCTTGCCCGGACAAACCTCCCGCCCAAGGCTGGTGAATCAGCACCCGCGTATTGGGCAGCGTAAAGCGCTTGCCCGCGGTTCCCGCCGCCAGCAGCAGCGCCGCCATGCTGGCCGCCTGCCCGATGCAGATGGTCGACACATCGGGACGCACAAACTGCATCGTATCGTAAATCGCCATTCCCGCCGTAATGGAGCCTCCCGGGCTGTTGATGTACAAATATACGTCCTTTTCCGGGTCCTCGGCCTCCAAAAACAACAGTTGCGCAGTCACCAAATTGGCAATGTTGTCATCGATCGGCGTGCCGATGAAGATGATGTTGTCCTTCAGAAGGCGGGAATAGATGTCGTAGGCCCGCTCGCCGCGGTTGGTCTGTTCCACGACCATCGGGATCAGCGCCATGGGAAGGTCACTCCTGAGAAAACGGCTCCGGTTCGCCTAGTTGTGCCAGGGTCAGATGCTGCCACACTCGCGAGGTCCCGGCTACCTCTGGCCCGCACGAAGGCTCCTGACTTTTGCGCTTTGGAAAACCAGATCGAGAGCTTTTTCAATGCGGAGTCTAGATTTCATCTTATCCACGGCTCCTTCGCTTGTCAAGCGAGCGCGCAGGGCCGCCGCGGGCTGCTGCGTTGCTTTGGCCAGCTCTTCTATTTCCCGCTCCAGATCCGACTCGGTCACCCCCACTGCCTCCCGCTCCGCGATCTGCTCCAGGATGAGGGAACCCTTCACTTCCTCCAGAGCCTCCTCGCGCTGTGAGGCGCGCACCTTGCCCCAATCCCAATCGAGGCGTTCCGGGTTCAGGCCCTGAGAGGCCAAGTGCCGCCGCAGCCGGTCCAGGCGCCGCTCGAGCTGGCGCTCCACCAGACTGTCGGGCACGCCGAAATCGTGGAGCTCCACCAGCTGCTTCCGCAGGCTGCGCCGGGCGTCTGCCTCTGCCTGCCGCAACTTGGAGGCCCGCAGGTCGTCGCGAATGTGCTGCCGCAGCGCCTCCAGCGAATCAAACTCGCCCAACTCCCGGGCAAACTCATCATCCAGTTCCGGAAACTGCTTGGCTTTGATCCCGAGCACCTTGACCTGGTAGGAGATCTTCTTGCCTGCCAGCCTCGCATCGCGATAATCCGCCGCGTACGAAACAGCAAAGTGACGCTCTTCTCCGAGCTGCGCGCCGCGCAAATTCTCGGTGAACTCCGCGACCGTGTTGGCCCCTCCGATCTCGCACAGCACTTCGTCGAGATGAACGTCTTGGGCCTGCTTATCCGGAGAGCCGCCCTGGACCGAAATACTGGCGAAGTCGCCATCTTGGAGCGGGCGCGGCTCCACATTCACGTACGTTGCTGCGTCAGCCCTCAATTGCTGTAACGCTGCTTCGGCCTCTTCCTCGGCCACCTCCGGTTCCTCCACGGCCACCGTCAGCCCGCTGTAATCCTGCAACTGGATCTCCGGCATGATCTCGAGCGTGGCCTTGAACTTCAGGGGCGCGTTCTCGGCAAATTCAACATCCGTTACGGACGGAGTGCCGACCGTCTCCCAACGGTTCTGCTGCGCCTCCGTCAGGACATATTCGGGGATCAGATCCTGCAGTAGCTGGGAGCGAATATCTTCCTGGAACTTCTGCCGTACCAGTGAAAGCGGTGCCTTGCCGGGACGGAAGCCCGGCAGCCGCGCATGGCGCTGGTACCGCGCGGCAATCGCCTGCATCCGTTCCCGCACCACTTCCGGGGGGATTTCGATCTGCAACACTTTCCGGCAACTGCTATCTGCCACTCGTTGTTCTCCTGTCGCAGAGCAGCCCGCAGGGCAGGGCTAGCCAGTCTGCTCCTTCCCCGTCCCTTCCCATTATAACGTTGGGTAGGAACATGCGCCGTTCGGCTTCGAAAATGGAGACGAGGGAGAATGCCATTCCGGCTGCAGGCAGTCCGATTGCCCGGAACAGAAAGGGCTCCATTACTGAATCGCGAGCGGCGTCGGGGAGCGGGGGTCCAGCTGGATCTCTCCAAACGCTTTCTCGTATTGGGCGACGTTCTGGCCCAGCACGTTCCACAGGGCCTTGGCTTGTTGCGGACTCAGGTAAACACCCTGGAAATTGTGGATCTCAACGACGCTGGCCGAGCGCTGCGTCATGGTTCCAAACTGCAGCTGGAAATCCCACACGCTGACGCGGATCTGCACGCTGTTCGCATAACCCTCGCGGTAGTCGGCCGTGGGCGTGATCTGGATTTCCTGCTGTGACTCTGGCTTAGACATCATCCCTCCGAGCGCCCCTCCGCGCGCTGCGGCATCTCTTTGCGAAGAGGCAGGCTCATCATCGCCGAAGCCGTCCAGCCTGTCAACGCTTTCCGTCCCCAGAGCAATATAGAAAGATACAACGCCGGCCTGACCGCCGGGGCCAGGTATGCTAAGATGATGGCGCGCTTGCCACCGTCAACCGTCCTGACTGCATTCGCGAAGGCATGAACCCCAACCTCCAGCGCCTCATCGAACTGCAACGACTCGACGACGAAATCCGGGAATTGGAGCGCGAGATCGCTGCGCTTCCCCGCCGGATCGCTGAGATCGACGGGCAGCTCACCGGCTCCATCCGCCAAGTGGAGGCGGACAAGAACGCGCTCGCCGAGAATCAGAAATCCCGCCGGCGGAGGGAAGGCGAGATCGTTACGCAGCGCGAAAAAATCTCGCACTACAAGGACCAGTCGCTGGCCGTCAAGACCAACGAGCAGTACCGGGCCCTGTTGCACGAAGTCGAGTTCGCGGAGTCTCAAATCCGGCAGCTGGAAGACCAGATTCTAGCGGAGATGATCGAATCGGAAAATTTGGAACGGCGCCTGCGGGAGGCCGAGCAGAAACTCGTTGTCGAGCGCCAAGGAGCGCAGGCGGAGATTGCCGCGGCCGAGCAGCGGAAGCGCGAGGACCAGCAGAAACTGGAGCAGGCGCGCACGCGACGTGCCGAAGCAAAGAGTCAAATCGAGCGCGACACCTACGAAACTTACGAGCGGATCGCCAAGGGACGCAAGGGTATGGCGGTGGTGTCGGTTCTCGCCGACGGGAACTGCGGGGCCTGCCACGTGCGCTTGCGGCCGCAGGCTTTCAGCGAGCTGATGACCAACGAGCAGATCCTCACCTGCGAGAGCTGTTACCGCATCCTCTATTACGTTCCCGAACCGGTCGCTAGCGAGAACGCTGGATGAGGGACTCCGCTTCGACCGCCGCCGCCGCCGAGGTCATCGCCTACATCGACGGCGGCTCGCGCGGCAATCCCGGTCCGGCCGGCTTCGGCGTGGTGATTCAGGATGCCCGCGGCCGGACCGTGGACACCCTCTCGGAGTCGATCGGCGCCGCAACGAACAACGTGGCCGAATACCGGGCCTTGCTGGCGGCTCTGGATTACGCCGTGGCCAAGCGGGCCGGGCGCGTAAAGATCTTTTGCGACTCCGAACTCATCGTGCGGCAAATGCAGGGCCGCTACCGGGTGCAAAGTCCGGACCTGAAACCGCTCCATGAGCGTGCCCGCCAGCTTCTTCGCGGCGTGGAGCACTTTGCCATCGAGCACGTGCCCCGCGCCCGGAATGAGCTGGCAGACCAGCTTGCCAATGAAGCCATGGACCGGGCCGGGTCCTCGTCCGCGCCTCCTGCCGAGACCCTGCTGGCCGTCTTTGAAAACGGCCGGCTTCGGCTGCTTTCTCCCGCTTCCGATCTGGAAGAAGGAGCCGTATACCAGCTGCGCGCGCGGAAACGCCCGGACGGGCGCAGTTCTCCGCAACGATAGACGCCCCGGCCTCCGCGGAACGCGAGACGGCGCGGCGGTGTTTTGCTCTGTTCCATCGAAGGAAAGTGGCAGGCCTTGTCCTGTTCTTTGTGTCCGTGGTATAACCAAAGCGCTGCCGCGGCGCGCCCGCGGGTCAGCTGAAGTGTCTGCGAGAGCCTGTCGGGGAGCCCTTTTGAGCTTCATCAACTTCGCCGCCAAAGAGATCAACTGCAAGCTGGTCTATTACGGAGCCGGCCTGGGCGGCAAGACCACCAATCTGGAAAAGGTCTTCGAGATGGCGCCCAACAAGGGCAAGATGATCTCGCTGGCCACGGAGACGGACCGCACGCTGTTTTTCGATTTCCTGCCGCTCGATCTCGGCACTGTCCGCGGCTTCAAGACGCGTTTCCACCTGTACACAGTGCCCGGCCAGGTCTTTTATGATGCCAGCCGCAAGCTGATCTTGCGCGGCGTGGACGGCATCGTCTTTGTGGCCGACTCGCAAGAGGAGCGCCTGGACGCCAATCTGGAGAGCATCGAGAACCTGGAAGAAAACTTGAAAGAACACGGCTACGATCTGATGAAGCTGCCCTACGTGCTGCAGCTCAACAAGCGCGACCTCCCGAACGCCTTGCCCGTGGAGGTCCTCAAGAAAGAGCTGATCAAGAAAGGCGAACCGGTGATTGAGGCCGTTGCCTACAGGGGCCAAGGGGTCTTCGAGACGCTCAAGGAAATTTCCCGCCAGGTGCTGGCCGAACTGCGCAAGAGTTAATCGTCCGGCGTCCTCCCCGACCAAAACCTGCTTTCGTTCTACCCGCGCTCAAGCCTTCTCCACCCAGATGCGGGCCCCGGATTGGCTGGAAAACGCCGCTTTCTTCTCCCCGACGCGCAGCTCCAAGATGCCGTCAAAGGTCTTGCGCGCCAGCACCACGTGGCTGCCAGGTTTCAGGCGCAGCGCCGCGAGCGAGTTCAGAAATTCAGCTTCCTTCTCATGGAGCTCCGCAATGCGCACCACGCGCAGGCGCTGGTGCTCCGGAGCCTCGGTCAGCGGGAACAGCCGCGCGCTGCGGCGCGCCGGAAGAGCGGGCGTAAACGGATTTCCGTGCGGGCAGGTCCCCTTGCGACCGAACAACTCCAGCAGGCGCCGCTCCAACTCGGGTGAGATGGCGTGCTCCAGCTTCTCCGCCTCCTCGTGCACCTTCTCCCACGGCATGTGCAGCACGTCGGTGAGCAGGCGCTCCACCAGGCGGTGCCGCCGCACCAGTTCACCGGCTGCCTCCAGCCCGCGACGGGTTAGCTCGATGGAGTGCTTCCCGGAGAGCCGCACGGAACCCCTCCTCTGCAGCCGCTTCAAAGCCATGCTGACGGCTGCCGAAGAGATGCGCAACGACTCCGCTAGCCGCGCGGCAATTACCGTCTCGCCGTTCTCGGCCAGCTCCAGGATCGCCTTGAGCAGATTCTCGGACGCAATGGTTACCATTCACCTTGACAACCTCGCCGATCATTATTACATTGAATGGTCGTGTTAATGTAGCTTAACTTTGTTGGTAAGGGCAAATGAACGAGTCACAGGAACGAACCAATCGCAACGAGCCGGGCAAGCCTCTTGCAGTAGCCGCTTCGCCCGTCACTGCAGGCCCGCCAGGACACCTGTCGCTTGAGGGGATGCATAACAGCGTGGCGGTGCCGCACCATCAGGCGGGCTTCTGGGAGCAGTGGCGGGCTTTTGCAGGGCCGGCGATTCTCGTCAGTGTCGGCTACATGGACCCGGGCAACTGGGGCACCGACCTGCAGGGCGGGGCACAATTCAAATATGGGCTCCTGTGGGTGGTGGGCCTGGCTAGTTTGATGGCCATCTTCATGCAGGTCCTCTCCGCCCGTTTGGGCGTCGTGACGGGGAAGGACCTGGCGCAATGCTGCCGCGATTGGTACCCCCGCTGGACGTGGTGGCCGAATTGGATATTTTGTGAACTCGCCATTGGTGCCTGTGATTTGGCGGAGGTGCTCGGCAGCGCGGTCGCCATCAACCTCATGTTCCACATTCCGCTGCTGTGGGCAGTCATTATCACGGGACTGGACGTATTGCTGCTCTTGGGCCTGCAAGGGTTCGGCGTGCGAACGATTGAAGCCGTGGTCCTGTTGCTGGTAGCGACCATCGGGGTGTGCTACTTCATCGAGATTTTTGTTTTGCCGCAGACTCAGCCCGCCTTGCTGGAGATCGGAAGGGCTCTGGCATCTCCGAGCCTTCATCAAGCGGGGATGATTTACGTAGCCATCGGTATGATCGGAGCCACCGTCATGCCCCACAACCTGTACCTGCACTCGGCTCTGGTGCAGAGCCGCAAGCTGCAAAAAGACGAAGCGTCCATTCGCAGCGCCATTCGGTTTAACACGATTGACTCGGTCACGGCCTTGACCGTCGCTTTTTTCATCAACGCAGCCATTCTGGTGCTGGCGGCGATGGTTTTCTTTGGCAAAAGCAGCGTGACCGGGGCTGACGGCCGGGTCGTCACATTTAGTGCCGACAGCGACTGGATTCGCATTGCTTACCTCACGCTCGCGCCCTTGCTGGGGACGCCTTCTGCGAGCATATTGTTCGTGGTAGCGCTGCTCGCCAGCGGACAGAGCAGCACCATCACCGGCACGCTTGCCGGGCAGGTGGTCATGGAAGGCTTCATGCACTGGAGAGTGAAACCATGGCTGCGGCGGCTCATGACCCGCTCGCTGGCCATCATTCCGGCTGTCCTCATCATCGGGATTCGCGGCAACAGCAGTGTTACCGATCTGCTGACGCTCAGCCAGGTGGTGCTGGCCCTGCAACTCCCGTTCGCGATGTTCCCACTGCTGCAGTTCACCTCTTCCCGCAAGCGCATGGGAGCGTGGAAAAGCGGCTGGTTTCTTTTGATCGCGGGCTGGGGGAGTGCGCTCCTGATTACGGTGATGGACATCTCCGGACTGCCCGACTCGCTTAAATCGGCATGGCATGTCATCATCGGCGGATAAGGCTCGATGGCAGGCGAGGTTGACCGATGTATAAAACCATTCTCGTGACGTTGGATGGCACTCCGAGTGATCGGGCGATTATCGAACACATCAAAGAACTCGCAACGATCATGCACAGCCGAGTCGTGCTGCTGCACGTGGCCGACGGCTGGGCGGCACGAACTTATGGCCCCGATGCCGTGAGCCCCGAGGTCACCGAAGATACTGCATACTTGGAAAAGGTCCGAGTCGAATTCCAGGCGGTCGGCATCACCGCCGAGGCCGAGCTGGCGTACGGTGAGCCGGCCAAGGAGATTGT
>JBGPJR010000070.1:0-7836 GCA_041485545.1 Terriglobia bacterium | reverse complement strand
TATTCGATCTCAGAGCAATTCACCCGGCAGAACGCCAACATGACTCAGGAGCAATCGCGCGAACTGGTGCGGCGATTGCACGACGCCTTGGAGGCGGACGGACCCGCCCGCCACAGTCTAGTTGTGTACATCTCCATGGCCTTTGGCAACCCCTACGGCGATCCTTGGGGGCCTGCCCTGGTCGCGGAAACGCTCCAGTGGCTAAGCGACATGGGAGTGCGAACGGTGTCGCTGGCGGACACGGTGGGCCAAGCGCGGCCGCAGGATGTCGCAACGCTGTTTCAAAGCGTCGCGAGTTACACTCGCACGTTGGAGATCGGAGTGCATCTCCACAGCCGCCCGGAAGGCGCGGCGGAGAAAACCCTGGCCGCATACGATGCCGGCTGCCGGCGGTTCGATAGCGCCCTCACAGGCCTGGGCGGCTGCCCGTTTGCCGGCGACGAACTGGTTGGCAACATCCCGACCGAGGCCGTGCTCAGCGCGCTGGCCGCACGTGGCGTCGACATGGGTATTTCATCGCAGGCTTTGCAAGAGGCGCTCGGCGCGACGGCTGAGATGCGCCGCCGTTACGCGCATTAGCTGGACAAATTCTATGCCTTACAACACGCTGAAACTCGACTGTGCAACCGAAATCGCGGCGCTGACGCTGAACCGACCGGAGCGGCACAACGCCCTCTCTCCGGCGATGATCGACGAGCTGATGGCAGCGCTCCAGGAAGCCGAATCCAGTGCCGCCCGCGTTCTGATCGTCACCGGCGCGGGAAAATCTTTCTGCTCCGGGATGGATCTGGAGGCGCTGCGCGCTCTGACCACGCAGTCCCACCAGCAAAGCCTGGAGGACGCGCGCCACACCGCGAAATTCTTTCGGCGGCTGTACGCCTTCCCAAAGCCTGTGATCGCTGCGGTGAACGGCGCGGCGCTCGCGGGCGGCTGCGCCCTGGCCACCATGGCCGACTTCACGCTGGCGGTCCCGGAGGCGCAGTTCGGTTACACGGAGGTGCGCGTCGGCTTTATGCCCGCGCTCGTTTCCGCGTTTCTGGTTCGCCAGATCGGCGAGAAACGGGCCTGCGACCTGCTGCTGAGCGGCCGGGTGATCAGCGCCGAGGAGGCGTTGCGGATGGACCTGGTTACGGAGCTCGTCAGCCGTGAGAAGCTGCTCCCGCGCGCCACGGAATGGGCCGGCCAGCTGCTCCGCAACAGCCCGGCCAGCTTGCAGTTCACCAAGCGTCTGCTGCGCCGGTTCTCCGAAGCGGAACTCGACCGGGAGACCGATCTGGCGATTCAGGCCAGCGCCAGCATTCGCTCCACGGAAGATTTTCGCGAGGGTCTCACCGCGTTTCTCGAAAAGCGCAAACCCGTCTGGCGGGGTCGCTAAGGAAAGCGGCTCAACCCGGGAGCGGGAGCCCCTTTTCGAAACGCCTTGTCGATGACGTGCCGGGTGACGGCGCGGAGTCGATACGCGGCCAGTTGATCCCGGCGGACCCAGCGCGCTTCGCTGGCGTCGCTTCCGGCGCACAGACGGCCGCCCTGGACCCGACAGAGAAAATCCACCAGCACGTAATGGAACTGCACGCGTCTCCGGGAATCGCGCGTAATGCGCTCCAGCACCTCCACGACCCGTTGCACGCGGACGCGCAGGCCGGTTTCCTCGGCGATCTCGCGGCGCACAGCGGAGGCCAGCGGCTCGCCGGTTTCAACCAGCCCGCCCGGCAGCGACCACTGGCCGCGCAGCGGCTCGCGCGCGCGGCGCACCAGCAGGACCTGCTGGCCCTTGAGGATCACGCCGCCGACTCCTACCAGCGGATTTTTAGGATACTCCCGCGCAGTCATTTCCTTACGCGCCATGCTAGCAGATTCCACACGCGCCAACCTGTTGACGGGAGAAAATTCGGTGCCGTCGGCAGCGGCCGGCCAAAGGCGGAGGGCATACGCCGGACGCTGTCCCTTTTTCCGCCTTGCCAAGCACCGCCCTCTTAATATAATTTCCTTTTGAGGCGGCTGCATTCATACTAAAGCACTCAGGTCTGTCTCTCTGATCCCGGAGAGTGGCCCGGTCTGGCAGGAGGAGGTTGGAATGGCGCAGTGTCCGGAATGCGAAGCGATAATCGACCTGGAGGGCGAGGACGTGGAAGAAGGGCAACTGGTGGACTGCCCGGAATGCGGCGCGGAACTGGAGGTCGTCAACATCAATCCCGTGGAGCTGGATCTGGCGGAAGACGAGGAGATGGACGAAGAAGAGAAAAAAGAGGAATTGGACGAGGACGTCGAGGAAGACGAGGACGACTTTGAGGACGAGGAGGAGGACGACGACGAGGACTTCGATGAGTAACTCGTCGGGCCGCGCAAGTTATTCTATAACAGGCTGTTAACAAGAGCGGGAAACGCCTGCACGCTCGGCGGCATCTAAGTTATACCGTATGCAGCTTCCATCCATTTGCCGAATCCTTCTTCCCATAGCGGCGCTGGGGGCATTGTCTCTGATCCCGCAGCAGAGCCTTGTTGCCCAGGCACGCCAGGACCCCAATGTGCGTTATCCACCCCCGCCCAAGCAGGAGGCCGCCATCAAGAGCCTGGTGGGAGAGGTGGTCAGCGACCAGGGAGCGAAGCTTCCCCAAGCGGTCGTGCACCTTAAGAACAAGAGGACCCTGGAGGTCAAAACGCGCATCAGCGACGACCAGGGCAAGTACGTGTTCCGCGGCCTGGACCGCGACGCCGACTACGAGGTCCACGCCGAATACCGCGGCGCCTCCAGCCCCACCAAGAGCGTCAGCTCCTTCGACGACCGCGACGAGATTTACCTGCAGCTCCAAGTCCCCAGCAAGTGATTCCCGCAAGCGCGGTCACCGCGTGTCCCGAACGCCTGCGCGCGCTCATGATATACTGAGAGTTCCGCACCGTTCAGTGGCGCAAGCCCTATGAAATTCGGAGTGGTGGTTTTTCCCGGCAGCAATTGCGACCACGATGCGTTCTACGCCGTGGAGCACGCCCTGGGGCAGCAGGCTGCGTTCCTGTGGCATCAATCCACGGACCTGCAGCAATCCGACGTCATCATTCTGCCGGGTGGCTTCGCCTATGGTGACTACCTGCGCACCGGGGCGATCGCGCGCTTTGCACCCATGATGTCCGCCGTGCGGGACTTTGCCGAGCGCGGCGGGCTGGTGCTGGGCATCTGCAACGGTTTTCAGATCTTGCTCGAATCCGGACTGCTCAAGGGCGCCATGCTGCGCAACCGCAATCTGAAATTTGTCTGCCAGCCTGTGCATATTCGCGTGGAGAACATCGAAACCCCGTTCACCAACGCGCTGCGGCCGGGCCAGGTGCTGGAGATTCCCATCGCCCACGCGGAGGGCAACTATTACGCCGACGCCGCCACGCTGGAGCAGCTGGAGACGCGGCGGCAGGTGGTCTTTCGCTACTGCCGCGCGAGCGGCGAGCTGGCCGAGGACGCCAATCCCAACGGTTCGGCCAACTTCATTGCGGGGATCATGAACCGGGCCGGCAACGTACTCGGCATGATGCCGCACCCGGAGCGGGCCTCTGAGGCACTGCTCGGCTCCACCGACGGGCGGTACATTTTCCAATCTCTGGTGAATGCCGTCGCCGGAGGACGCCGCGTGGCGCCCGGCATGGCCGCGGCGCGGTAATCTTTCGGACCACTCGTTTGCCTCTCATCTCGCCAGAACTGGTCGAGCAGCACAACCTGACGCCGGAAGAGTATCAGCGCATCCTCAAGACGCTGGGGCGCGAGCCGACTCTCACCGAGCTCGGCATCTTCAGCGTGATGTGGAGCGAGCACTGCAGCTACAAGAGTTCCCGCATCTACCTGAAGCGACTACCCACGCAGGCACCGCAAGTGCTCCAGGGGCCCGGCGAAAACGCCGGCGTGGTGGACCTCGGCCATGGCTGGGCTTGTGTCTTTAAAATCGAGTCGCACAATCACCCCAGTTTCGTCGAGCCGTTCCAGGGAGCAGCGACCGGCGTGGGCGGCATCCTGCGCGACATTTTCACCATGGGCGCGCGCCCCATTGCCGTGATGGATTCGCTGCGCTTCGGGCCCATTGTGAGTCCCCCGAACACTCCGGCAGCTCCAGCGACAGACGGAGCCGTAAATCCCGCACTGAACCGGCGCATCCTGCGCGGCGTGGTGGGCGGCATTTCTTTCTATGGCAACTGCTTCGGCGTGCCTACAGTGGGCGGCGAAACGGTTTTTGGGGCCAGCTATCAGAACAACCCGCTCGTCAACGTGTTCGCTCTCGGAGTGGCCCGCAAGGAGCACCTCTTTCTGGCGCGCGCCAAGGGAGCGGGCAACCCGGTGATCTACGTTGGCGCCAAGACCGGCCGCGACGGCATCCACGGCGCTTCTTTGCTGGCCTCCTCGGAGTTCTCCGGCGCGGACGGCCAGCAAAAGCGTCCCAACGTTCAGGTGGGTGATCCCTTCCTGGAAAAATTATTACTGGAAGCGTGCCTGGAAGCGATGCACTCGGGCGCGGTGCTGGGCGTCCAGGACATGGGCGCCGCGGGCCTGACCTGCTCCACCTGCGAGATGGGCGCGCGCGGCGGCGTGGGCATCGAGATCGAAATGGAGCGCGTGCCGCAGCGCGAGACCGGCATGACGGCTTACGAAATCCTGCTGAGCGAATCGCAGGAGCGCATGCTGCTGGTGGCGCAGCGTGGGCGCGAGCAGGAGGTGTTCCAGGTCTTCCGCAAATGGGGACTCGATGCCGTGGAGATCGGCCAAGTGATTGAGGAGCCCGTGCTGCGCGTCCGGCAAGGCGGCGAAGTCATTGCCGAGATTCCCAATGCCGCGCTCACCGAGCAGGCGCCCGTGTACGAGCGCCCCTGGGCCCCGCGGCTGCGCTCGGCCCCCATGGAGTGCCCCATTCCGCTCGAGAAGCGCAACGGCGCCGAGCTGGGTGAGGATTTGCTGCGTCTCCTCTCGGACCCTTCCATCGCCTCCAAGCGCTGGATTTACGAGCAGTACGACACCATGGTGCGCACCAACACGGTCATTGGTCCGGGTGGCGACGCAGCGCTGGTTCGCCTCAAGGAAACCGGGCAGGCACTGGCGATGTCCGTGGACGGCAACGGGCGCTACTGCTTGCTGGACCCGCGGCGCGGCGCTCGCATGATCGTCGCCGAGGCCGCGCGCAACGTGAGCGCTACGGGCGCCGTCCCCATCGGCGCCACCAACTGCCTCAACTTCGGCAACCCCGAGCGGCCCTCCATCCTGTGGCAATTCGTGGAAGTGATCGAAGGCATGGCCGAGGCTTGCCGCACGCTGGACATCCCCATTACCGGCGGCAACGTCAGCTTCTACAACGAAACCGACGGACGGGCCATTGACCCCACGCCCGTCGTCGGCGTGGTGGGACTGCTGCAGAAATCAGACTGCCTGGCCCGCATCGGATTTCGACAGGAGGGGCGCCGCATCATCGTGCTGGGCGGCGTCGTCACCATCCGCGAAGACCCGCTGATCTGCTTCGGCTCCTCGCAATATGCGCAGACCATTCTCGGCACGTCCTGGGGAATCCCGCCGTGGGTGGACCTGGAGTACGAAAAGCGCGTGCAGGCTTGCTGCCGCCGCCTCATCGCGGAGGCGCTGGCGGACTCCGCTCACGACCTGAGCGACGGCGGGCTGGCCGTGGCGCTGGCGGAATCCTGCATGGCGGGCGGCCAAGGCGCCACGATCGATCTGAATTGGAATGGCGACCCGCGTCTGCTGCTGTTTGCCGAAGACCCCTCGCGCATCCTGATGTCGGTGGCGGAAATGGATCTCGTCAAAGTGGACCGTCTGGTTTCAGAGTACAATATAAGAGCGGTGGTTCTCGGCACGACCGGCAGCGCCGCCCTTAGCCTGTCGCACCAGGGCGAGGCGCTATTCAAAATTCCCGTCTCGGCGCTGCGTTCCCGCTACGAGACGGCGTTGGAGCAGGCGCTCGAAGCGGTGAGCAGCTAACTCACAAACGAGGTTCGTTGCCAACAAACTCCATGCGACCTCTGCCCGACGACAAATTCCACGACGAGTGCGGCATCTTCGGCATCTACAACCATCCCGAGGCAGCGCACCTTGCCTACCTGGGTCTGTACGCGCAGCAGCATCGCGGGCAGGAGAGCGCCGGCATCGTTTCCGGCAACGGCCGCAAGATTTTCCATCACAAAGGCATGGGGCAGGTCGCCGAGGTCTTCACGGAAGACGTCCTCAAAGGGCTGCGCGGCTGGCTGGCCATCGGGCACACGCGCTACTCCACGGCGGGAGACAGCGCGCTGCTCAATGCGCAGCCGCTCATCGCCAGCTTCAACAAGGGCCTGGTGGCCATCGCCCACAACGGCAACCTCACCAACGCCCGCCAGTTGCGCCGGCGTCTGGAGGAGAGCGGCTCCATCTTCCAGACCACCAGCGACACCGAGGTCATCCTCCATCTCATTGCGCGCTCAGACAAAAAAGATTTCGAGGCTGCGCTGGCCGATTCGCTGCTCCAGATTGAAGGGGCCTACTCGCTGGTGCTGCTGCACGGCGACCGGCTGTATGCCGTGCGCGACCCGCGCGGCTTCCGGCCGCTGGTGATCGGCATGATGGCGGGGAGCCAGACCCTGCCGCTCGGGCCCGGGCTGGCGCCGGAGGAGAGCTTCGTTTTCGCCTCCGAGACCTGCGCCTTTGATCTGATTGGGGCGCGCTACATGGGTGAGGTGCTGCCCGGCGAAATCGCCCGCGTGGATTCCAGCGGCTTGCAGCGTTTCCGCTTTGCGCCCGAGACGCCCCACTCGTTCTGTATCTTCGAGCACGTCTATTTTTCCCGGCCCGACAGCGTCGTCTTCGGGCGAACCGTGAACGCCTCGCGCGAAGCGCTGGGACGGCGTCTGGCTCGCGAGGCTCCCGCGGATGCCGACATCGTCGTGCCGGTGCCCG
Organism: Terriglobia bacterium; assembly: GCA_041485545.1. Taxonomy (GTDB): domain Bacteria; phylum Acidobacteriota; class Terriglobia; order 2-12-FULL-54-10; family 2-12-FULL-54-10; genus DATMAF01. Next base: position 929 of record JBGPJR010000070.1, on the reverse strand, counting down.
ACTCCGGCGTGGCAGCTGCCATCGGCTACGCGGCCGAGTCCGGCCTGCCATTTCGCTTCGGCCTTATCCGCAACCACTACGTTGGCCGCACCTTCCTCGAGCCGGAGCAGAGCATCCGCGACTTTGGCGTCAAGCTGAAGCTGAACCCCGTGCGCAGCCTGCTGGAGGGCCAGCGGGTCGTGCTGGTGGATGACTCCATCGTGCGCGGCACCACCAGCCGCAAGATTGTGCGCATTATTCGGGAGGGTGGAGCCAAGGAAGTGCACGTCCGCGTCAGTTGCCCGCCGACCGTGGCTCCCTGCTATTACGGTATTGACACGCCCACGCAGAAAGAGCTCATTGCGGCCAACTACAGCGTGGAGGGCATCCGCCAGTACATCGGCGCGGACAGCCTGGCTTACCTTTCGCTCGAAGGTCTGCGCGAGGCCGTCGCCGACCAGCACGGCGAGTTCTGCACCGCCTGCTACACCGGCAACTACCCCACCAAGCTAGCCCATATTCAGCTCGAAGCCGCCACCCGCCGCTAGGTGCTGCGCACGCCTTTGCGCTCCGCCCTTCGCCGGGCGTCGCGGCCGACACACTAAAATCCCTGTAGAATAGACGTTCTGATGACCAAGACCGTCACCTATGCCGACGCGGGGGTGGACATTTCCCGCGCCGACCAGACCAAGAAGCGCATCGCCGCGCTGGCGAAAAAGACCTTCACGCGCGGAGTGCTCGCCGGCATCGGCGGCTTTGGCGCGCTCTACGCCCTGGACAAGAAACAATGGCGCTCGCCCGTGCTGGTCTCCAGCACCGATAGTGTCGGCACCAAGCTCAAGATCGCTTTCGCCACCGGGCAGCATCGCAGCGTCGCGGCGGATTTGGTCAACCACTGCGCCAACGACATCGCCGTGCAGGGCGCCGAGCCTCTGTTCTTTCTCGATTAC
>JBGPJR010000069.1:0-7839 GCA_041485545.1 Terriglobia bacterium | reverse complement strand
TTTTCCTGCAGGAACTGCCGGAAGCGGTCCATCACTGCCGGCGTAACCTCAAAATCCCGGTCAATCGTCTTGTTTTCGGCCAGATAGCGCTTGGCAAAATTGAAGAACACGTCGTTGCGCCCGAGGGTCTGCTGGAAACGATTCAACGTCGTCTCCGGAAGCGGCACGTCCGGAGTAATCCCGCCGCCACCATACACTTGGCGACCGGTATCGGTCGACTTCACCTCCGCGTGACTGGAGCCTCCCCGGAGGTAGCGGTAGTCGTACTCTGAAACGTCCGAATAGTCCCGCTGAATCAGCCGCCCGCTGGGCGTGTAGTACTTCGCCGTGGTCAGCGCCAGACCCGTATTGTCGCTGAGCGGGTAGACCGTTTGCACCAAGCCCTTGCCAAAGCTGGTCTCGCCAATGATGAGTCCGCGGTCATGGTCCTGAATAGCACCCGAGACAATCTCCGCCGCGCTGGCCGTGCCCCGATTGATCACAATCACCAGCGGAGCCGAAAGGCTGCGGTTTCCCCGCGCCGTGTATTGCTTCTCCTTGGACGCGCGTCCGTGATGGGAGACAATCAACTGCCCGCGCTGCAGGAACATCTCCGCCACGGCCACCCCTTCCGACAGCAGGCCCCCCGGATTGCCGCGCAGGTCGAGGACCAATCCCTTCAAGTTCTGTGCATTCAATTGATTGAGCTTGTCGCGCAATTCCTGGCTGGTGGTTTCATTGAACTGCGTAATGCGAATGTAGGCCACGCCCGGAGTCAGCTCGAAGGCATGATCAATGCTGAACCGCGGAATCTCGTCGCGCGTGATGGTAAACGGAAGCGGCTCCGGCGTTCCCTCGCGCTCCACCAGAATCTTAACCGTGGTGCCACGAGGTCCCTTGAGCATTTCGGCAACCGCTGTGGTGGAGAGATTGTCGGTGCGCTTGCCATCCACTTGAGCGATGACGTCGCCGGTGCGCAGTCCGGCCTTGAAGGCCGGCGAGCCGGGGAACGTAGAGATGATCACCGTCTTGCCGTTCTGCGGCGCGACCTGCATGCCCACACCGTAATAGCGACCCCGCTGGTCGTCCCGCAGTGCGGCAAAGCTCTTCGGATCAAAGAAGGTGGAGTGCGGATCCAGCGTGTGCAGCATCCCCGGAATCGCCCCATTGAAAATTGCTTTTTCCATGTCGACCGGGTCAGCGTAGTTCTGCTCCGCAGTGCGCAGCACCTGCGTGATGCGGCGAAGACTGTCCTGAACCTTGCCATCGGAATCGTCATTCTGCGCCGTAACCCGCGTGCCGTACGTGCCGCCTACCAAGGCGGACACAAATAGCACCAGTGGAATCAAAAAGATGCCGCGCTTCCGAAGATTCATTGTCCGCGTCTCCTTGACCGTCCTCGATAGCCTGAGTATACCACAAGCTCCCAGCCCCGCCCTAGGCCACTCGGAAGGTTCGCGATGCGAACGCTAATATGCGCTCGCGACGCTGCCCGCGCTGTGCCCCCGACGGGTCCAGCGAAGACGCCGCATGGAAATTGTGGTATATTTCTGGGGAGGTTTCTCGATGGAAGGCTTCACTCTCGTCCTGCTGATCGCCTGGCTCTTCCTGCTGAGCAGCTTTGTGGCCATGTTTCTCATGGACCGGGCCGTCAAAGAAGCCGAGAGCCGCAAGGCTGGCTCCTCCGACCGCACTCCCGCCAAAGACGGCAGCTAAGCAATTCAGGCGACCCACCGCTCCTGGAACTCTTTCAGAAGGCCCTAAGTCTACTGTTTTTCTCTGGTGAGCCAATAAGACGACGAACCGCAAGCGGTCACTTCCCGCCGAACATACGGAACAGGCGTGTCAGCGGGTCGAAGTATTCATCGACCACACGTTCCTTGAGCGGGATGATGGCGTTGTCGGTGATGTGAATCTCTTCCGGGCAAACCTCGGTGCAGCACTTCGTGATATTGCACAGGCCGATGCCGGCCTCCTGCCGCAAGTAGGCGATGCGCGAAGCGCCGTCGAGCGGGTGCATCTCCAGCCCGGCCACCCGCACAAAAAAGCGCGGTCCGGCGAAGCGGTCTTTCAACTCATGGTTCCGCAGCACATGACAGACGTCCTGGCATAGGAAGCATTCAATGCACTTGCGAAACTCCTGAACGCGGTCCATGTCCGGCTGGTGCATCGTCCACTTCGCGTCTTTCCGCGGCGAGAAGGGCACAATCCTCTGGTTGACTTTGTAGTTCCAGGAAACGTCCGTCACCAGATCCTTGATGCGCGGGAATGTCTTGATGGGGTAGACGACGATCTCCTCCCCGGCGGCGAAGTCGTCCAGGCGCGTCTTGCACATCAGGCGCGGCTTTCCGTTGACTTCGGCCGAGCAGGAGCCGCACTTGGCGGCTTTGCAATTCCAGCGTACCGCGAGGTCGGGCGCAAAGTGACTCTGGATGTAGTGAATGGCATCGAGCACCACCATGCCCGTTGCCACCGGAACGCGGTAGCTCTTCTCCTCGGCGTGTTCCGCCGTTCCCTGCGATACTCGAATCGTCACTTCAGCCATAGGTTGGTCCTTCGCCGCGGAGTTTAGTGACTCTCCTCAAATAATTTCTGCAGTTCCGGCGGCATCAGCGGCAGCGGCGATCGGCTGATGCGCATCTCCTCCCCATCCTTCGAGATGATATGGTTCACCTTGCCCCACTCGGGATCGGTTTTGGGGTAGTCCAGGCGCGTATGGGCCCCGCGGCTCTCCTGCCGCGTCAGAGCCGAGCGCGTGATGGCTTCCGAGGTGTTCAGCAAATTGTTCAAATCGTATGCCAGGTGCCAGCCGGGATTGTAGAGGCGCGACCCGGTGACACGCACCGACCGAAGCTTCTTCCGCAATTCCTGCAGCTTTTCCAGAGCTTTCTTCAGGTCCTCCTCGATGCGCATGATGCCCACCAGATTCTGCATCGTGTCCTGCAGTTCCTCGTGGATTTCATAGGGGCTAGGGCCTTCCGTGCGTTCAAACGGCTCCAATAGTTTCCGGGTCGCGCCCTGAACCTCCGCGTCGGAGAACCGGGGCTGTTCCCTATTCTTCTTGGCGAACTCCGCCGCATGGAGGCCCGCCAGCCGCCCGAACACCAGCAAGTCCGACAGGGAGTTGCCGCCCAGCCGGTTGCCGCCATGCATGCCCGCGGCAACTTCTCCAGCCGCAAACAGACCCGGCACCGTCGTCGCGGTGGTTTCGGCATCCACTCGCAAGCCGCCCATCATATAGTGCGTGGTGGGGCCCACCTCCATCGGCTGTTTGGTGATGTCCACGTCAGCGAGTTCTTTGAACTGGTGGTACATGCTGGGCAGTTTCTTCTTCACACTCTCGGCATCCAGGTGCGAAACGTCCAGATAGACCCCACCGTGCTCCGACCCGCGTCCTTCTTTGACCTCGGTATAGATGGCCCGTGACACCTGGTCGCGCGTGGACAGCTCCATGCGCTTCGGATCGTAGCGCTCCATGAAGCGCTCGCCTTTCTTGTTGGTCAGGCGGCCGCCTTCGCCGCGCACCGCTTCCGTCACCAGAAGGCCCTTTACACCCGGAGGCCACACCATTCCGGTGGGGTGAAACTGCACAAATTCCATATCCATCAATTGCGCGCCGATGTTATAGGCCATTCCCAGGCCGTCGCTGGTGTACTCCCAGGAATTCGATGTGATGCGGAACGCCTTGCCCACCCCGCCGGTAGCCAGGATGATCGCTTTCGCGAGGAACACCACGAAGCGGCCCTGCTCGCGCCAGTAGGCCAGCACACCGCACGCCCGCTCGCCCGCTTTGAACAGGTGCGTCACGGTGCATTCCATGTAGACCGGAACCTTCTGATGAACAGCCCGATCCTGCAGCGTGCGGATCATCTCCAGGCCCGTGCGGTCACCCACGTGGCAGAGCCGATTGCAGGTGTGCCCGCCAAACGCTCGCTGAAGAATGTTGCCGTCCGGGGTGCGGTCGAATAGCGCGCCCCACTGCTCCAGCTCGCGCACACGGTCCGGGGCCTGCTGGGCGTGCAGTTGCGCCATGCGCCAGTTGTTCAGCATCTTGCCGCCGAGCATGGTGTCCTTGAAGTGGACCTGCCAGTTGTCCTGCTTGTCCACGTTGGCCATGGCGGCGGCGACACCACCTTCGGCCATGACGGTGTGGGCCTTGCCGAGCAGCGATTTGCAGACCAAGCCGACCGAAACTCCCTGCGATGTGGCCTCAATGGCTGCGCGCAGGCCCGCTCCGCCAGCGCCAATCACCAGGACATCTTGTTCGTGTGTTTCGAAGCCTTCCACTAGAACAACCTCACATCGGTAATCACGCCGGAAGCCACCATGCGGACGTAAAAGTCGGTGAAGCCAACCCAGAATAGGCTGCACCAAGCCCACAGCATGTGACTCTCGTTGAAACGACCGACGCCCTGCCAGCAGGAGTGGCGAACGGCACAGGAGCCTCCGTGGAAGCTATCCAGCTTGCCCCCGATCAGGTGGCGCAGCGAGTGGCAGCCCAGCGTGTAGAAGCTCAGCAGCGTGCAATTCGCCAGCAGGACCAAGCTTCCGATACCCATTCCGAACTTGCCGTCGAAGAAGAAACCGTCATAGGCGTCCTTCCAGAGAAAAGCCAGGACCACCAGCGCGAGGTAGAAGAAGTAGCGGTGCAGGTTCTGCAGAATGAACGGGAACTTGGTCTCTCCGCAATAGCGGTGCTCGGCGAACTCCCCCACGGCGCACGCCGGCGGATCCAGGAAGAAAGCACGGTAATAGGCTTTGCGGTAGTAGTAGCACGTGGCTCGGAATCCGAGCGGCGACCACAAGATCAAAAATGCCGGTGACCATTTCCACCAGTCCACCAGGATCAGCGGTGAGTAGAAAGGAGACAGGTAGGGCCCCCATCTGTAGTGATCGCCTTGCCATGCCGCCCAGAGGCTGTAAATGCCGAAGGCGCTCAGCCCCGCAGCCACTGCGACGGGCTGCAGCCACCAGGCGTCCCGGCGCTGCGTGGCGCCAAAGCCGCGTTGTTCCACCACGGGAGTCGTACTTGCCATATGAAATCCCTCTGCCCAGCTAGTCGTTTTCGGCCGCCACCGTGGGCAAACCAAGTGAGCAATAGAACTGTCCAGGAGGAAATGTCATCCTAAAAAGCAACTGCGGAGCATTTGCCCTTCTACCCGATCCGACGGCCAAGACACGGAAGCGAGTACCATGCGCGCAGACCAAGCGAAAAACAGAGTATTCTGTGCCCGTTCGCCTTTGCTGTCAAGCGTTCGGTGAGAACTCTTGTTGGAATGCCGAGGGAGACCGCAATCCCGGAACCTCCCAATCCCGTCTACAATAGGGGCTTGGTTTGCAACTCCGATGGAGTGGAGAGGAATCGTTCATGCGAGAGGTTGTCATCATTGGCTCCGGATGCGCGGGGCTGACCGCGGCCATTTACGCAGCCCGAGCGAACTTGCAGCCGCTGGTCATTGAGGGTGTCGAGGCGGGGGGCCAGCTTTCACTCACCACTTTGGTCGAGAATTTTCCGGGCTTTCCCGAAGGCGTGCAGGGGCCCGAGCTGATCCAGATCATGAAGCAGCAGGCCGCGCGCTTCGGAACCGAGTTCATGGCCGGCGACGTCACCGCTGCTGACCTTTCGAAGCGCCCCTTCAGGCTAACGGTTGACGGCAAGCCGGTCGAGACGCGCGCGCTGATCATCGCTTCCGGGGCCTCGGCGCACTGGTTGGGCCTGCCGTCCGAAAAGGCTCTGATTGGCAAAGGCGTTTCCAGCTGCGCTACCTGCGACGGCTTCTTCTTTCGCGGCAAGGACGTGATTGTCGTCGGCGGCGGCGACACGGCGATGGAAGACTCGCTGTTCTTGACGCGCTTCGTGAATCGCGTGGACATTGTCCACCGGCGCAGCGAGCTGCGCGCTTCCAAGATCATGGCCGACCGCGCGCGCCATAACGACAAGATTCACTTCATCTTCGACACCGTGGTGGAAGACCTCCTGGACCCCGCGCACGGCGAGGTGACGGCGGCCAAGCTGCGCAACGTCAAGACCGACGCGATCACGGAGAAGCCGGTGAGCGCCGTGTTTGTCGCCATCGGGCACGTTCCCAACAGCGCCATCTTCAAAGGCCAGCTCGACATGGACAAGGACGGGTACTTGATTACGCGCCCGCCAGGGACCGAGACCAAGGTTCCCGGCGTGTTCGCTTGCGGCGATGTGCAGGACCGCGTCTTTCGCCAGGCCGTGACCGCTGCGGGCTCCGGTTGCATGGCCGCCATGCAAGCCGAGCGGTTCCTCGAAGCCGAAGCGCACGCTCACGCGGGCCACTAGGGCACTTGAGACCCGAGCGGTATGCTCCGACAGTTTTTCCTATACTTGTCGAGAAGCAAGAGAGCGCAGCGGCTGCTGCTGAGCTTGCCGGGCGCGCAGAAGGCGGCGGCGCAGTTTGTGGCGGGTGAGACGCTGCCGCAGGCGCTCGCCGTCGTTCGCGAGCTGCAGCGCCAGGGAATGCTCGCGACGCTCGACCATTTGGGCGAAAACGTCACTACGCTCGATGCGGCGCGCGCCGCCCGCGACGATTACCTCGCCATCCTGAAAGAAATCGTCCGGCAGAAACTGCCCTCCACCATCTCCGTCAAGCTGACCCAGCTCGGCCTGGACCTCTCGGAGCCGGACTGCCGGGAGAACCTGCGCACGCTGGCAGAATACGCCGCCGAGATTGGCGACTTCGTCGAGGTGGACATGGAAGACTCCGGCCATACGGATCGGACCTTGCGGATCATTTTGGAGCTGCGGCAGAACTACCCCACGGTTGGCGCCGTGATTCAGGCGTATCTGTATCGAAGCGAACAGGACGTGCGTGAGCTGATCCGCCACGGCGTCAGCATCCGGCTCTGCAAGGGCGCCTACAAGGAACCCTCGTCGCTGGCGTTTCCACACAAAACGGACGTGGACTCGAACTACCTGCGCCTGATGCGGCTGCTCTTGGAGAGCCGCCTCTACCACCGTATCGCCACGCACGACCCGCGCATGATCGAAGAGACCCGGCGGGTCGCGAGCGAGCTTGGCCTCGGCAAAGACCAGTTTGAATTCCAGATGCTTTACGGCGTGAACCGCGAATGGCAGCAGCGCCTAGTGCAGGAAGGGTATCGGCTGCGGGTCTACATTCCGTTTGGCAGGGAGTGGTTTCCCTACTTCATGCGGCGGCTGGCGGAACGGCCCGCCAACGCCTGGTTCGCGCTGCGAGCGTTACTCACTGCGCAGCGGCGTGCGCCCGCCAGCAGCGCCGCTGGCGGACCAGCACAAAACCGATCGACGGCCGAACCCGCTCAGGCGGCTGAGCGGGCGGGCTCTCAAATGATCGTGGCCGCAAATGGGACAACGACCGCAACTATGATGCAGACCGCTACCGCGGCCCGGACAGGGATCATGACCACCACTAGCTCTCTTTGCCACAAGAGTGGAGGTTGGTCAGCGTTCTAACAGGTAAGGGCGAACCTCTTGACAGTCCCCACAATTCCACCCACACTGAGTGAAAGACCGACGGTAACCCATTGAGCGCCCGTAGCTCAGATGGATAGAGCGACTGACTACGAATCAGTAGGTCGGGTGTTCGAGCCACCCCGGGCGCACCATCCTTATCAATGGGAGAGCGCTTGGAGAACCGGGGACGCGCGGTCAATGGCGCGGCCAAGTCGGATTGTCCCGAAGGGTTCTGCAAGGCTCATTGACTTTCAGTGGGCTGTGGTTTACGCTGCAGGCAAAACGCGTCTGACGGAAGTCAGCTCAAGGAGGTCTGCGGAATGCCAAGAGGAATGGTTGCCTACGTTTTTGCGGCGGCCCTTTTCATGGGCCTGGGCAGCTACGGGGCACAGGCTCAG